>CAYLYR010000027.1:0-15653 GCA_964387835.1 uncultured Melioribacter sp. | reverse complement strand
TTCACTTAAAAGAGCCGAATATTTTTTTGGCGAAATATTCCCGCCTAAAAGTTGACTTAACTTTTGAATTACATCTTCAAGTTTGCCGCCGATTTTTGGGACAGCGTGATTGTTTGTAATTCCCGACAAAATTTCCTTTGCTTCGTTTACTACATTACTTGATATTTTGCCTGTTGTCTCGACTTCCGTCTCAATTTTTGAGCCAAGATTCACTAATTTGTTTTTCAGTTCGAGAAGATCATCTTGTGGGGCTAAATCCTTACTCATTTTGCTTAGTTCGGTTTTAACTTCACTTAAAAGAGCCGAATATTTTTTTGGCGAAATATTCCCGCCTAAAAGTTGATTTAACTTTTGGATTACATCTTCAAGTTTGCTGCCGGTTTTTGGGGCAGCACTATCCTTTTGGAGTTCGGATAAATTATCAATAAAGGACTTTAATTCGATTCCTAATTTTTCTTTTAATATCCCATCCTCGGATTTTCCTATTTTACCGGTTAACGAATTAAGTTTTTTCTCAATTACTTTAAGAGATTTTCCCGTTAAATTTTCATCCTGAGATAAAAGAGCTTTTACTTCCTTTACAAAATCGGAAGTCTCTTTCAGCAGCGAAGTAAATTCACTTTTGTGCAGAATGTTCGTCTTCTTTTTTTCACCGATGACTTTTGAAGCTTTAAGAGAGCTTTTTCCTTTAGAGAAAACATTTGACACTTTACCTGTTACATGCGGGACATCCGATGAAGTAGGAGTAATTACCGAAATCGCATAACTTCCTTCATGAATTTTTTCTCCTGTCGTATTATTCTTCTTAATACTTTCCTTGTTCCCCGAAGGCTTAGCGCTTACATCGTTAATAGCGAGAACAAAATAATTTTTCTCTCCCGCTTTATCCCCTGATGTTTTTTCTCCTGAAATTACAACTTCAAGTTCTGTTTTACCATTAACGAGCAGCAAAGAGAAATTACTCCCCGAAGAAATTTTCCGCTGCAATTCGGAAATTACTCCTTTTACACTAACTTGTTGATTACCGTTTTTCCCCAAAATATCGCTAATCTGCATTAGTAAGTTTTTTAGCTCTTTATTATCTATCTTAACTTCATCAGTCCCATCTATTACATCTTGGGATTTGCCTGTCGCAATTAAATTTTTGATTAGTCCGATTAATTTATCTACAGAGGAAGCATCAATACTTCCCGTTAATAGCGGAAAATTATCCGAAGCTTCTCCGCCTTGAACTGCTTTCCCATCTGATTTTACAGAAATGAAATTATTATTCTTTTGTGAATAAACATTCATTATATCTGCAAACAAATAATTCGCTTTGGAGATCTTCTGCGGACGGGCAAAATATGCAAGTTCGCCGCTTTCGTTTGTTTCAAAAAATACTGAGTTGAAAACCATTACTTTTTACTCCTTGTAATCTTCGCTATCTTTTCAGGCGTCAGATAACTTAAAATTTGTGCAGCCTGTTTCTTCTTCATTGCAAATATTAAATCGTGTGCTACATTATCGGAATAAATTTGTAAAATTTTAGAGGCACGGGCTGCATCAAGACTACTTAATAATTTTGCATTGCTTTTTACCCACGCAACATAGTCTTCGTCTATCTTCGTCTTAATCTTTTCCTGCAAAGCTTTTTGCTCATCCTGCAGCTTTTTTATTTGTGAATCTTTCTGCTTAATTACATTATCCTTTGTCAAAACAGTCTGCATTGCTTTATCCAAACTTTTAAGCAACGATTTATCTTTTACAACTACTTCATATACAGTATCGATTTTCTTCTTAAAGTACATTTTATGTAAAGTATCGAGAAGAGCGGGCTTAAACGTGTCATCCATATATTTTTGGATTTTCCAGTAATCTTTTGACGCAAACGTAACTTTGTGTGTTACAACTTTTTTAACCGGACGAGGAGTAAAATCAAAATCCCAAATATTTCTAAACTCCCAGTTCGCCATTATTATCAATGCCGAAACGGCTACAAATGCCACTGCAAAAACGAGTGATGCTACAATAATATTTTTCATTAACTATTCTTCCTTATATATCTTTTTGTAGCTATATCATCTATTTCCAACTGTTCCAATCTGTTCTCTTCCTTAATAAATTCATTAAGATGTTTTTCGCCTAAAATTTCAAAAACCTTTTTCTCCTTCGATTTTTCTTCAAGCTCTTTCAATTTCAATTCTCTCTTTTCGCTCAGCTCAATTATTTCTTCTTCAACTTCTTCTATTTTTAAGTCAAGCTGAATCAAATAATTTTCATTCAGCTGCACGTCAATTATTTTTGTCCTTCTCGGTTCATCTTTCTTATCGATAAAATTAGCTTTCTCAATTTTTAAACGAGATAAATAATCCATCACTTTTTCAATTTCCAAATCAATTTCAGCCAACTCTTTCTGAACTTGTTTTTCCAGAATCCTTTTTAGGTTTTCTATTGATTTATATTTAAACTTAAATTTTCCCATACTATACTAACGACTCTTCAATTATCGAATTTAATCGCTCCAATGTTGAATTAAAATCAGCTCTTTCAAACATATCCTGTTTCATAAAACTTCTGAGATCGGAAATTTTATTTAAAGCATGATCTATAGCCGGGTTACTCCCTTTTACATACGCGCCTATGTTTATCAAATCTTCGGCTTCATTGTATGTAGATAGAACTTCATTAAAAGCCATTGCTCTTTTTTTGTGATCGCTCGTTACAACTTGCGGCATTACTCTGCTTACGCTTTGCAGCGGATCGACTGCGGGAAATTGTCCTTTGTTGGCTATCTTTCTCGATAGTACAATATGCCCGTCGAGAATCGAACGAACAGCATCCGCAATCGGTTCGGTCATATCATCGCCATCAACCAAAACGGTATAAAACCCGGTAATACTTCCCACTTCGGATGTTCCGGCTCTTTCCAATAATTTCGGTAATATTGCAAAAACCGACGGAGTGTATCCTTTGGTTGTAGGCGGTTCCCCAATTGTAAGTCCGATTTCCCTTTGCGCCATTGCAAAGCGGGTAACCGAATCCATCATCAGGACTACATTTTTCCCTTGATCCCTAAAATATTCCGCTATTGTTGTCCCGATAAACGCCGCTTTAATTCTCATCAGAGCAGGCTTATCGCTTGTTGCCACTACAACTACAGAACGTTTTAAACCTTCCTCGCCCAAATCATTTTCAATGAATTCTCTTACCTCTCTTCCCCGTTCTCCGACAAGAACAATAACGCTTATGTCAGCCGATGTATTTCGAGCAATCATTCCGAGCATCACACTTTTTCCTACTCCGCTTCCGGCAAATATTCCTACTCTCTGTCCGTTTCCTACGGTTAGAAGTCCGTCTATTACTCTAACTCCGGTTTGAAGAGGCGTGGAAATTCTTGCTCGTGATAAAGGATTGGGCGGATCGGAATGTACCGAACGAAACTTCTCATAATTTATTTCTCCTTTACCGTCAATCGGGTTTCCCAATCCGTCAATAACTCTTCCGAGAAGTTCTTCCCCGATTCCGATTCTGAAACTTTTGCCCGTTGAAATAATTTCACACGATGGCGAAATATTTTCCACTTGTCCCAAAGCAATTGAAAGGACTTTACCGTCTTTAAATCCGACGACTTCGGCTTTGCTAACTTCGCGACCGTCGTGGTCAACAATCGTGCATATTTCTCCGAGAGTTGCCTGAGGACCAATCGAGACAATAACCAAACCGACAATATCGGTAACTTTCCCGTTCATTCGAAAAAGCTCCGTTCGATTAATTACATTCTCAAGTTCCGATATGTATTGATCAGCTATCTGCAAGGTTATCTTCTTTAATAAATTTCAGTTCCAATTGTTTAATAATTTCGTTAAGCTGTGAACTTATTCTCGCATCAATATTTCCAAGTTCCGTTTCAACAAAACAGCCGCCCGGTTCAACCGACGGATCCGGCTCAAACCTTATTTTAGCAAATTCGGGACTGCTGCCGATACTATCTTCATTCGCTTCAAGAATTTCTTTATCCCGAGGATTAATTCTCACAACTATCTTGTCCGAAGCAATTACTTGTGTTAGCGCTTCACCAAGCGTTTCTTGAATTATCGATTTATCCGATATTTCTTTCTTTAATATTTTTGAAGCAATATTAGCGGAAGTTTCAATTACAACTTTAGTAAACGCTTGTTCATAATCCATAAAGCGATTTTCTATCTCCGTTAGGATATTATAAAACTCCTCGTTTTTCTCCAACAAGAGTTGGTCATACTTTTCTTCGGTCTCTTCAATTCCTTTTTGAAATCCTTCGTTAAATCCCCGTTGATATTCATTCTGAAGTTTCGCCGCTAAAGTAAGTTCATCGCTCTCTTCATAAAAACCGCCGTTTTTTTTCGATGAGGGAGCAATCATTGAAGCTTTTACTTGTTTTTTCTTTTTGATATTTACTTTAACAATATCAGACATAAACTTCCTCTGCTCCGCCGCGGAAACTGATTGTAATTTGCTCTTCTTCCTCAAGTGTTTTGATTACATCAACTATTCTGGCTTGCGCGCCTTCAACTTCTTTAAGTTTAACCGGTCCCATAAACTGCAGCTCTTCTTTCATAAGGTCGGCAGCTCTTTCGGACATATTTCCAAATATCTTATCCTGAACCGCTTGGTCTGCAATCTTAAGAGCAAGTGCAAGGTCTTTTCTATCAACCTCTTTAAGTATTCTTTGAATATCTTTGTCGTTAAGATGAACAATATCGTCGAACAAGAACATCAATCGTTTAATTTCGTTTGCCGTATCTTCGTCCTTCTTCTCAATTTCAGCAATTATTTCTTTATTTAAGGAAACTGAAGTTCTATTCAGAATTGTAGCAACCGTTTTCGGACCGCCGAGTTTACTCATCTGCTGATTAATTGATAAGCCCGCCATGTCATCTACAACTCTTTCGATTTTCTTCAATATCTGAGGTGATATTTTTCCGATTTTAGCAATTCGGTAAACGACGTCCGCTCTTACATCTGCGGGCAATGCTTTTATTGTTTCGGCTGTTAAATCCGGTGCAAGGTGTGAAAGGATTAACGCAATCGTTTGGGGATGTTCTTTCTGCAAAAAATTTACCAGCTGTGTGGAATCCGCTTTCTTTAATACATCAAATCCATGTAATGTTGTAATGCTTTTTACCTTTTCAATTATTTCCATTGCTTTGGCAACGCCGAAACTTTTTTCCAATATTGCCTGTGCGTAATCCAAACCGCCTTCAACAACAAACTCGTTAGCCGTAATCATCTGATAATATTCATCCATCACTTCATCAACGACTTCGGGAGGAATACTTCTTACTTGTGTGATTTCAGCCGAAATCATCTCTACGGTTTCTTCATCTACATTCTTTATTACTTGTGCAGCGGCATCGGCATCTAATGCTATCAGCAAAAGGGCTGCTTTCTGAACCCCTTTCAAATCCTCTAATCTTATCTTTTCACCATCTTTCATATCAATAACCATCCTCTCTTAACCACGAGTTGATTAACTTGGCAGCTTCAATCGGGTTTTTTTCAACATAATTTGCAATTTTCTCTTTCCTCACTTTTTTGGAAATTGCTTCCTCCGAAATTTCATCCTCAATATTACCCACTTCCATTAATGCTTGTTTCTTCTTTTTAGCGGCGGAAGGTAATTCCGCAGCTCCGGTTTTTCCGCTTTCCAATAATGAAGGCGTCCCTCCGCCAAGATTACCCGCTAACGAGGGAGCTAATTCTCCAAGAGAATTATCTACAAAATCTCCGCCTCCCATTCCGAGTGAACCGACGATTATCTTCTCGTTCTTTAATTTTTTCAGTAACCCTTTTAATATCAGCATCGATGCAATAAAGCCGACCAACATCATAACTAATTTTGAAATATCTTTCATATCCCCGAGAGGAGAAGCCTGCTTAATTTCTTGTTCAGGCTGTAATTGATTTTCAAACGGAATACTTACTATCGAAACCTGGTCGTTGCGGGTTGCATCGTATCCAACGGCAGTCAGCACAATATTCTTTAACTTTTGTAATTCCGAATCCGGACGAGGTTGAATTTCGGTTTTATTCGTTCCATCCTCAGCTTGTATCGTCTTCTTTTCACCGTTAACAACAATTGCAACCGTTATACGCTTGATGTTGCCAGCGCCTTCCATAACTTTTTCGATTGTTTTGCTCAACTCATAATTTGTAATTGTATTTTGCGTGCTTGCTGCGGAAGTATCTCCAACGGATTTCCCTGCATTATTCGATTTTATTACTTGCTCACTTATTGCAACCTGTGAATCGGGGTCATAAGATTCGAGAGTCCTTTCCACTCTCTTAAAGTCCAAGTCCGCATTTACTTTTACAACAGCGCTTCCATATCCCAGTACATTATCTAAAATCGATTGAGCTTTATGCGCCAAATATTTTTCAATGTTTCGTTTCATTTCGTATTGTTTTGAGCCCGAATACGGAAGCGGGCTGTCGTCTTCTTGACGCGAAAGTAAATGCCCTTGTGTATCAAGCACCGTAACATCATTAGGATTCATTCCCTCAATACTGGAAGCCACAAGATGCTGAACTGCCTTAACACTGTTTGCAGATAAATCGGAGTTCCCGGTTAACTGGAGCGCTACTGAAGCCGTCGGTTTTTTCTGTTCATCTTTAAATACCGATTTTTCGGGGATAACTATTTGCACTCGTGCGCTTTTAACTCCACTCATTTCGGAAAGAGTTTTTGCAAGTTCTCCCTCAAGGGCTCTCTTATAATTAAGCTTCTGCATAAAGTTCGACATTCCCAAATTATTATTATCGAACAATTCATATCCGATAACTCCCGAATTAGGTAAGCCTTTTGAAGCTAATTTTAATCTTAATTTATAAACTTGGTCTTGGGGAACCTGAATGGTTTTTCCGTTATCGGTTATTTTGTAAGGAACTTTTGCTCCGTCAAGATAATCAACAATTCCGCTTTGGTCTTTAGTATCTAAATTGGAAAACAATGGGGCATAATTCGTTTGATTAAACAGATACATAACAAAGCCAATCAGCACAAAAGTTACTATTACAATTGCTCCGATAAGCATTTTCTGCTGAGCGCTTAACTTTGTAAAAATTCCGAATACATTTCCAATTGGTGTTGAGTTATCAGCCATTTTTATTGCATCCTAGTCAATTCTTTAAACATATCAATCCCTTTGTTTCTTATCTCCATTAAAAGCTGCAGGCTGGTTCTTGCTTTTTCCTCGGCAATCATCACATCATGAACTTCAACTCCGTTTTCACCGTGGATAAAATCCGCTGTTTTATTATCCGCATTTACCTGCAAATCGTTTACATTTTCAACAAAGTTCGATAACATTTTCCCGAAACTTCCATCTTGCTTTTTGCCGATTTCACCCAGCTTCTGCATATCTTGGTTAAAATCATTAATACCTATTCCGTTCAGTTTCATCTTTAACCTCTTCTGTCAATTAGTGAACCAACAGCCACTCCCGACATCTCGCCGGAACGTTGGTAATAATGATAATCCATAATCGAAGCGATATTATCAGGATAAAGGTGAGCGAAAAATTCTTTTTCCTTAGTTGATATAACATTCTGCTTCGAGATATTATTAATTGATACATTAGCGGCTTCCGTTTGTTTTACGGATGCGGCTTTTCTTGTAATCGTGGTTGCCCCTACTTTGCTTGCATACGGATTATAGTTTCCTATTGAATTTATCGAAATTCCCATAATTATATCTCCAATGAATCTTTTGCTATTTGTTTTGCGCCGTTAAAAGCCGTTACGTTTGCTTCAAATCCTCTCGAAGCTGCTATCATATCAACCATTTCGGTTATTACATTAACGTTCGGCATCTGAACATATCCGTTTTCGTCCGCATCCGGATGTTCCGGCATATAAACCATTTCGCCGGGTGTATTATCTGTTTGTGTCTGAAGTGATAATTCACTCTCCTGAGTTTCCGACTCGGGTTTTGCCGGAATTCTGATGTGATCGGCGGAAGTAGTCTCCAAAGAAATTGTCTGTTGTTCCCCTACGTTTTGTCCGGGGATTTTGAAGTCGCTTGCATGAACCGTTAAATATTTTCTTTTGTATGGACCTCCGGAAGCAGTTTTAGTTGTTTCGGCATTAGCTAAATTTTCAGCCACTAAATCCATTCTCTTTTTTTCAATTCTTAACCCTTTGGCAATTATGTCAAATGACGAAAACTTTGGACCGATTTTCATTATTTACCTCCTCGGATTACAGCCTGCATATCCTGAAAATATTGTGTCATTCTTTTTGCGGAAAATCTGAACATAAGGTTATTTTGAGCTAATTCCGCCATTTCCTGATTAACGTCAACATTATTAAAACCGGAAACATTTTCCGTTCCCCCTTCTTCGACTACTTTTAGTTCGCTATCGGGAGAAATTGAATGGTCACCGCTCGGAATGTGTTTCGGTTCGGATATTTTCAGTTTGTTGTTAACAGAGTCAAAAACATTATCAAACTCAACATCTTCTCTTTTATATCCGACCGTCGTAGCATTTGCAATATTTTTACCTATTATTTTTTGCTTTAACGCCGAATAGTCCAGAACTTTTTCTAATAGATTTATGTTGTTTGACATTTTCTTACCTAATTTTTTTACTACAAATTAAGCAAATGCAATGCCAAATAATTTGAGATTAATTGCTACGGAATATCTTGGGACGGTTAAAAACTAATTTATAATTTTCCTTCCAATACCTTTGAAAAAATAAAAAAAAGAAGTATTTTAAGGAAATTTTCTTAGAAAAGGTTAGAAACAGTTATCGGAGGAAGTAACACAAAAATTAAGTTCCGGAAATCATCCCGAAAATTAATGGCTATAATTAAACACTTGATGTTTTTTATTCATCGTAATCTAAAATAACCGTTTTAGTTTGTCCGCAAGAACAAACAAATTTTATCTCTTTAACATTATCGTGTTCATCTTTTTTTAAGATTACCTTCACATCGTCAAGTTCATCATGTTCAAATGTTAACTTAACTTTTCCTTCTATTTTAGCGCTATCGCGTTTTAATATATTCCCTTGTCGTCCTTCTTCCCTATAAGTAATTTCATCATAAGGAATATCCTTAAACTCTTCTTCGTGAAATTCTTTTTCGCTCATCGAATCACCTTATTAATTAGTTCCGGTATTCTTTCTAAAGGCGCTACAATATCTGCAATACCGGCATCATAAATCGCTTTCGGCATTCCCCAAACTACGGAGCTTTCCTCATCCTGAGCAATTAAAATACCGTTTTTTGATTTTAGCAGCTTTGCGCCTTCCAAACCGTCTTTGCCCATTCCTGTCATAATAATTCCCAATGCTCTGTCGCCCCAGGTGTTTGCCGCAGCCGACATCATAATATCAACCGAGGGACGATGGAGTGTATTTGCAGGCTCTTCGGATAAGTTTACTTTATATTTGGTCATTCCATCTCTTTTAAAAGTTATATGTAATCCTCCCGGAGCAACATAAACCGTTCCCTTTTCCAAAGTTTCACCATGCTCGGCTTCTTTAACTTTTACTTTACTCATCCCGTTTAATCTGTTCGCCAGCGACTTTGTAAAATTAGGGGGCATATGTTGCACAATAACCATTGGCACATTAAAATTCGGATTAATATTGGGAATTACTTTCTGCAGCGATAGAGGTCCGCCGGTAGAAATTCCAAGTGCAATTGCCTCTATTCTTTTACTTTCCAGCGCTTTTTCACCGGAAGCGCTTCGTTTGGAAGGAGCTGCAGGTTTTGCTATTCCTTCGCCGGCTCGCGTGCCGCGGATTCGCGCAAGTCTGCCGAGAATAGATTTTTTATTCCCGACCGCTTTTATTTTTTCAATTAAACTTGCTTTTATATTCTGAATATTAACGCTAACATAGGACATCTCTTTCGGAATAAAATCAACGGCGCCAAGCTGCATTGCTTTTAAAGTTGCTTCGGCTCCTTCGGTTGTAAGTGAACTTATCATAATAACCGAAGTCGGAGCTTCTTTCATAATAATCTGCAAAGCTGTCAATCCGTCCATTACGGGCATTTCGATGTCAAGAGTAATAATATCCGGTTTTAAGGCTTTTGCTTTTTCAACACCCTCTTTCCCGTTTGTGCCGAAACCCACGATTTCTATATCAGGATCTTGAGATAAGAGAATCTCAAGAGATTTTCTCATAAAAGCGGAGTCATCAACAATAAGAATTTTAATTTTTGGCATTTTCTTTTTTCTCCTCAAGATTTACAATTTCGGCAATATCAGCAATTATTACAACGCTGCCGTCTCCCATTATGGTAGAACCGGCTATTCCGTGAATGTTCCCGAGATATTTACCCATGGATTTTATTACTATTTCTTCTTGTCCTAACATTTTATCTACCTTAAGCCCGAAACGTTTTTCGGCAATTCCAACAACTACGATGTACTGCCAATCTTTCTGTTCTTTTTCGGGATTATCAAACAAACTTTCGCCCAAATCAAGTAGAGGAATAACCGCATCTCTTAATTTTATTACATCATGCATATTCAATGAATAAATTTCCTCCTTGGAAACTCTAACAACCTCAATAACCGTATTCAGCGGAATAACAACTGTTTCCACACCTATTTGAACTAACAAACCCTGAATAATAGCAAGAGTAATAGGTAATTTAATAATGAACTTCGAGCCTTTACCTACTTCCGTCTCAATATCGATAATCCCTCTCAGTTTGGTAACGTTCGTTTTAACAACGTCCATTCCTACACCGCGCCCGGATACATTGGAAACAACTTGAGCCGTTGAAAATCCGGGAGCAAAAATAAGGTTTAGAATATCTGTTCTTGTCAGCTCTTTTGATTTCTCTTCCGAAATAATATTCTTTTCAATTGCTTTTCTCTTAATAACATCCGGGTCAATCCCTTTTCCGTCATCCTCAATTGTTATTATTATATTATTTCCCTCTTGCTTAGCCGAAAGTATAACCGTCCCGACAGGATTCTTACCTGCTTTTTCTCTTTCTTCCGGGAACTCTAATCCGTGGTCAACCGAGTTGCGCACCATATGAACTAACGGGTCGTAAATTTCTTCTATTAATGTTTTATCTAACTCGGTATCCTCGCCGTATATCTGAAGATCAACCTTCTTCTTCATATCTTTGCTTAAGTCGCGAATCATCCGGCGAAAACGATTAAACACCTTTCCAATCTTTACCATTCTCGTTTTCATTACCGCAAGCTGTAATTCGGTAGTCATTAAATCAATTTGCTGTGTCGCTTCGGATAGATCACTCGAGAGCCGAGTTCCTTCCCGCTCCTGACTTACAACATTGTTTATCTGCAAAAGACGGTTTCTACCGAGTACCAACTCCTGTACGATATTCAGCAATTCGTCCAACCGCTCAACTTCAACTCTTATTGTCTCATTTTGTGCCTTTGGTTTCGCAGCCTGAGGTTTTTTAATCTGAGGTTTCTTCTCAGGAACTTTTTTATTCTCCGCTTTAGTCTCGGAAACGGAAGGCGCTTCGGTTTGAGCAACCTCTTCAGTTTGTTTCTTTTCTATATTCTCGGGTTTTTCAGTTTGTTTCTTCTCTCCATTTAGAGATGCAATTAAATTTGTAAGTTGTGTAAGGGTTTCGGCAACAGGAAAATTTTCTGCTTTTTCATTTGAAATAACTTCTACCAAACCTTTAATCGTGTCATAGGCAAGTAGTATGGAGTCCATTATTTCTTCATTAAGCTTTATCTCCCCTTTCCTTAATTTATTAAGCAAATCTTCACAATTGTGCGTTACTTTCTGCAGTTTTACTAATCCGAGAAATCCCGAGGTGCCCTTAATCGTATGAAATGACCTGAAAATTTCATTCAGTAAATCCTCATCTTCGGGACGATTCTCCAATTCAACTAAATCCAAATCTAACTTTTCAAGAATTTCGTTTGTCTCAACTACGAATCCCTCGAAAATTTCCGCCATCGATTCGTCATGCAGCAAACTGTAATCCCCTTCGGGCTCCTCTATTTGTTCAGCAGTCGGCTGCTCTTTTTCTTCTTCACTAAGAGGTGCTTCTTCAGCAGATTCAGCATCTTCATTCGGTGTATCTTCAGCAGTTTCAGATATAGTACTTTCAGACGCTGCTTCTTCCTCAGATTTATTTTGCTTCGTAGAAACGCTACCCGCTCCATTTAAATTACTTAGCACTTCCTCTAACTTTGATAGTGTAGGTGTTGTGTCGAATTCCTCGGTTTTCGTCTCCGAAATAACCTCAACCAAATCTTTGATAGTGTCGTACGAAAGTAAAATCGCATCCATTATGTCATCATTAAGTTGAACCTCGCCTTTGCGCAATTTATTAAGTAAGTCTTCGCAGTTATGTGTTACTTTCTGCAGTTTCACCAACCCAAGGAACCCCGACGTCCCCTTAATCGTATGAAAAGCTCTGAAAATTTCATTCAGCAATTCCACATCATCCGGATGGGTTTCCAGTTCCACTAATTCCAAATCTAATTTTTCTAAAATCTCGGCAGTTTCAACAACAAACCCTTCAAAAATTTCCGCCATTTCCGGATCGTTCAACAAAGAATAGTCTGACATTTTATTCCCCTGAAAAAAGTTTATCTATTTCATCCTGTGAAGCAATGTTGTTATTATCATCTTCTTTCTGATTATTAAAAATATCATCGGCATCATTTTGGCGGCTTTTATCCTTATCGTATCTCGCATTAGGGTCAAAAGTTGCCGAATCAGGCACTTCAATACTATCGACATCTTTGTCGTCAATTTGCGCATTGTGAATATCATCAACAAGAGAAGCAAGTTTATCATTTACCGATTCGATTAAATGATTTACGGCTGCAAGCTGCTGCGATGTAATATCCTGAACCTGCAGAGCCAAAGTTATTTGATAACTTTCATCATTTAACACAGCTACTTTCTCTTTAATCGAATTCAGGAAAGAATCAATTTCATCTTGGTCATAAAGTTGAGCCAGCAATTTCAACTGCTCATCGGTAAAATCTATTTCGGATTGTAATTTTTCGAGGATACTCTTTTTAGAAGCTCTTCTTGTAAGAATTTCAGCCAAATCACTTTCAATATTCATTAGCGCTCCTGAAATCGCATCCACTCTGTCTAAAATTTCGGTTGTCGCCATTTCGGTTGCGCTTGTAACATTATTAATTTGATTTGTAGCAGAAGGCATTTTATTTGTACTTTCGGCTATAGACTTATTAATGTTCTCCATCAGGGGAACAATATCTTTCATAAATTCAATTAAACTTTGGAAAATCGGAATTATTTTTTCACCAAACTGAAAAAGCTCTTTAAGATCCGTTATTTTATCAAATACTTCCGCAAAATTTGTTGGTTGTTTCATCTCTCCCTCTTCATCATAAATTGGTTAAAATTTGGTCAATTTTTTGTTTCAGAATTTGCGGTGTAAAGGGTTTTACTACATAGTTATTAACTTTTGCCTTTAGCGCATCAACAATATCTTCTTTTACTCCGCGTGTAGTAACCATCATAATAGGCATATTTTCATATTCGGGAGTCGAACGAATTTTTTTCGACAATTCCAATCCCGACATATTAGGCATATTCCAATCGGTTATTACAAAGTTAATACTTTTATCCGCCTCAAGTTTTGCAAATGCTTCTTCCCCGTCGCCGGCTTCAACATAGTCATTATATCCTAGATTTTTCAGAGAATTTACAACAATTCTTCTCATTGTAACTGAATCATCTACTACTAAAAACTTTAAATCCATGATTTGGTTCTCCTATTGTTAACCGTTCTAATTTAAATACTTGGCTACTTCATATTGAATCCGTTTCGGATCAAACGGTTTCACTAAATATGAGTTTGCCCCTAATCCCATTCCGCGTTCAATATCTTCACTTTCGGATAACGAAGAGAGAATAATAATCGGGACCTCCTTATAGTTGGGATTTTCTCTGATAACCCTGATAAGTTCAAAACCATCCATATTCGGCATGTTCAAATCGGTAATTATCAACTCGAAATTATGCTGGGGTAATTTCTCAACAGCCTCCATGCCGTCGCATGCGGCAACAACTTCATAACCATGCATTTTTAATGAGAATGATACAAACTTCCTGATAGTCGGTGAATCGTCCGCAATTAAAATCATTTTTTTCATTTATTTTATTACTCCTTTCTATATCCAATTGTTTTAGGGAAACTAACCAATTTAAATGCTTTGGAAATTCCATGCAATGTCTCGGAATATCCCACAAATAAGTACCCGCCGGGATTCAACGCGTTGTAAAGATTATTTACTACCTTTATCTTTGATTCACGGTCAAAATAAATCAGAACGTTAGCGCAATAAATAACATCAAATCCTGACATTCTTCTCATCTCCATCTCATCACTTAAGTTCTGCACTCTGAAAGTTGCCATTCTCTTAATTTGGTCCGAAAGGAGATACAGTCCGTTTTGCTGCTTAAAATATTTTTTCATGTAGTAAGGCGGTGTGTTCCTAACGGCGTACTCTTTGTAAATCCCTTTTTTAGCCGTTTCAACTACAGCGTAATTTATGTCGGTTCCCACTATTTCATAACCGAGTGTCGGATACTTGGGTTTTACCAAGTCATCTAAAATCATACCTGCGGAATATGCTTCTTCGCCCGAAGAACACGCGGCACTCCAAATCTTAATTTTTCGTTTTGTTCTGTTCCTCGGGTCATTCATCATCTCGGGGACAATGTTTCCCGCTAATGCGTCCAACTGAGGTTGATTTCTAAAAAAGAAAGTTTCGTTAATCGTAATAACCTCATAAAGTTCACGCATTTCAAATTTTGCTCTAGGATTTGACTTTAAGTATTCCAAGTACTCTTTAAATGACCCTAGTTTTAAAAATTTAACTCTCTTTTGAAGACGGCTTTCGAGAAGATATTTTTTATTATTCTGAAAATATATTCCCGTTTTATCGTAAATAAACTGTCGCCATTCCTCAAATTCTTGATTTGATAAAGCTATTTTCTTAGTCGAGGAGAAATTGAAATTAAAACTTCCGCTCCTTTTACTACTATCTCCACCAAATCCGCCAAAATTATTTGCCATTTTCTTTCCGTTCTAAATTATTCTCTATTTGAAAGTAGTTCTTGTGCTTTTGAACTTATCATTTCTTCTTCATCTTCAGCTAGTGTCTTTAAGAAAGGTACAATAGCTTCGTCTTCTATTTGTTCAAAAAACTCAAGTAATCTCGCTCGGTTCCACACGTTAGAGTCCGCAACCATTACGTCAAGGAACATCATTGCCGTATCATAGCACAAAAAGAACATCAATTCCATTGCACTTCTTCTTACTTCTTCATCCGGACTTTCGAGTTTTTGCGTAAAAGAATCGCAAAGGTTACGAAATTCAATGTCGGAAATTTCTTTTAAGCTTTCGCCGCCATCGGCAGAAAGAACTTCTTTAAATAATTCAAATAACTCATTTTCATGCTTTGATTCATTAATAACCTGTACAAAACGTTTATAGAATGTCTTGGGATCTTCAAAAAATTTATGTTTAACATTTTCATCAAATTCATACATTCTTCCGTAAGTTTCCAAACAAACACTCAGGATGTCCGCATCCGAGAAATCTTTTACCAACTTGGAAGCGGCTATTTTATATTCGTCATCAGCTTCGGCAATAACGGTTACAAGTGTATTTTTCATGCTGTCGTCAAA
>CAYLYR010000026.1:0-17402 GCA_964387835.1 uncultured Melioribacter sp. | reverse complement strand
AGTTTACGAAGATGGGACCTTTAGGCTCGGTTGCGAAGATGGCAGGAAAAAACTTTGCGTGGATTGGAGCATATATTGTTTTTGTTTCAACTGCAATTATGTTTTACTACTCGGTTGTAACCGGATGGTGCTTAAAATATTTTATTGCCGCAATAGATGGCTCTCTTTTTCAAACTCGGAATTACTTTGCTTATTGGAAAGAATTTTCGTCCGGTCTAACTCCCGTTTGGTTTCACTTTATCGCGATTTCAATATCGAGCTTTGTAGTTTATAAAGGAGTAAAAAACGGCATTGAAAAGGCGAGTAAAGTGCTTGTAATTTCTCTGATTATTATTCTCTTGCTCTTGTTGATTAGAGCTTTAATGCTTCCGAATTCCATTGAAGGATTAAAATATTTCTTTACGCCGGATACTAAATATCTATTGAATTTTAAGGTTTGGCTTAACGCTCTGACTCAAAACGCTTGGGATACCGGCGCGGGCTGGGGATTAATCTTAACTTATGCAATTTATATAAAAAAGAAAGAGGATGTTCCGCTCAATGCATCTTTAATCGGATTTGGTAATAACTCCGTTTCGCTGATTGCCGGAATAATTATTTTCTCTACGGTTTTTTCATTAAGTACCGTGGATGCGATGAGCAAAATCACCGAGTCGGGACCTGCCAACACAGGTTTAACTTTTATTTATCTTCCGATGCTCTTCGCAAAATTTTCACAGAATATGAATGTAAATATTTTCTTTGCCGCAATATTTTTCCTTGCACTTTTTTTTGCCGCTATCTCCTCGTTGATTTCATTAGTCGAACTTACAACACGGACTTTTATCGATTTCGGGATGAGCAGAAAAAAAGCTGTGAGCATTGTTTGGCTTATGGCGTTTTTGCTTGGGATTCCTTCGGCTCTAAATTCGGATTTATTCACCAACCAGGATTGGGTGTGGGGCGTTGGCTTGATTTTGAGCGGCGCCGGAATTGCATTCGCGGTTGTTCGTTACGGCGTGGATAAATTCCGCACGGAAGTAATAAATGCAGAAGGAAGCGATATTAAAATAGGGAAGTGGTATAATTTTGTCATCCGATATTTAATTCCATTACAGGCGATTATTCTTCTCGTGTGGTGGCTAGTTTCATCAGCCTCTTGGGACCCGCAGTGGTGGAATCCGTTACACACGGCAAATGCGGGAACTTGTTTATTTCAATGGGGAATTGTTATCGGAATCTTTATTTTGTTAAACAGATTTTTGGTAAAACTCACGTTTAGAGATGTGGAAGAATGATTACTATTTTAACGGCGATATTGGTGCTCGGAGTTGTGTGGGGCGGGTTTATCTACTTGCTTGCAAAAGCCCTAAAAAGTGAGAAAGGAAAGAAGAATGGCTAAGAAAAAACTACAAGCGCAAAATATCTACGACATAAAGAATTATCTTAATAAAGATAATCCTTTGCCTATTTATTATTTGTACGGAAAGGATTCTTTTGCTAAAAATGCGGTAATGAAATTGATTGAGGATAATTATTCACATCTCATTACTTCGGAGTTTGATAAGGAGATTATCAGCTGCCGCAAAGGTACAAAAATTGAACAAATTACAACAGCCGCATCTTCGTTTCCTTTCGGCGGAGAAAAAAGGCTTTTAATTATTAAAGATTTTAATCTGATAAAAGTGAAAAAAAGTTTTCTCAATTATGTGAAATCTCCTTCCGATTTTACGATTCTTGTAATTCTCGATAATTCCGAAATACTTTATGAAACGGAATTGTTGAGAGAGCTGGTAGAAAAAAAATATATTTTTAACGCAGGCGGGCTTAAAGGTTCTGATTGGAACAGTTGGATTGTTTCCCGCGCAAAGGAACTAAATCTTAAAATAAGCGGAGTGAACGCGCAAATATTGCTTGATGTTGTCGGAGAGGATAAATCATTGTTGCTTCGCCAACTTGAAAAATTTGCCGACTTCTTAGGTGAAGGCGGAGAAATCGATAAGAAGCTTATTACGGATTTGGCATCACAGACGAAAGGCTATGTCCTTTTTGACCTTCAGGATGCGGTAATGTCGGGGAATAAGGAAAAGTCGATTAAAATAGGATTGAGTATGCTCGCCGGAGGAACAAGAATTGGAGAAATTATCAATTCGCTCACTAATCTTTTATATTTAACGGCATTAAGTATTGAACTGAGAAGCTCCGTTAATAATAGAAATAAAGAGGCGGGAATGGTACATTTCCATCCTTTTTATTACGGGAAAGCAAGGGACGCAAAATATTTTATGTCGGACGGTAAAAGAAAGTTGGAAAGAGTTTTCAGAGCTTTGTTAAATGCCGATTTAGCCCAAAAAACTTCTGCACTTGAAGAAAAAGCCATTTTTACCGCATTAATTTCCGAAATATTTCTGCCGGATTAAACTCCTATTACAGATTTAAGTAGTAAGCGGATTTAATGCAAGGGAAGAACTCGAAAGGAAAAAAATCTTATTTGTATTGTTATTCTTATATTTTGAAAATAAATAAAAAAAGTTGAAACTTATTTGAAAATGGTAGGTTAAAAAAATTTGAATAGAGATTTTAAAAATTGGACAGACGAAGAGTTAATTAAGGAATTTCAGGATAACAATACAATTGCGGCTTACGAAGTTTTGGTTAAGCGTTATAAAGATTCCTTATTGAATTTTGTTTATCGATTTGTCGGCGATAGAGAAAAAGCGCTTGATATTGTGCAGGATACGATGGTTAAGTTTTATCTGAAGAAAGATTCATATCAGACCATCGCGAAGTTTTCAACATGGCTTTATACTATTGCCGGTAATCTTGCAAAAAATGAAATAAAAAGGCAGCGACGACGTTCTTTCTTATCATTGAACCAAAATAATGAAGATGGTCCCGATTTTCAAGTTTCCGACTCCAAAACCATTGCTCCTGAAAGAGCTGCGCATAACTCGATGATGGAGGAAGAAATTCAGAAAGCGTTACTTAAGGTTAAACCTGTTTATCGTGAGATGGTTATACTAAGAGATATTGAAGGATTTTCCTACGAAGAAATTGCAGAAATGAAAAATATGTCGCTCGGGACGGTTAAATCAAGAATTAACAGAGGAAGGAATCAATTAAAAAAATTGTTACAAAAATACTATGAATAAAATGGAAAAGAAAAACTCGTTTGACGATGAAGCGTTATTAAAGCTTCTAAAGGGATTGAAGAAGGAGAAAACTCCTGAAAATTTTGAGTTCAACCTTATGACAAGAATCCGCAACCGTAATTTTGGGAATCTTGAGAAAGAGGAAAAAGCCGGTTTGTTATGGATTTTTATTCCTTCTGCATCAATTGTCGCGGCTGCTGTTGTAATTCTTGTATTTATGTTCAACGGAATTTCGAAAAATCCTTTGAATTCCTCTCCTCAAGTTATTAAGCATAAAACCCCAAAAACGTATGTTGTGGTTAAACGAAAATCTGACACAAAACAGAATAATCTAGAAATGTACAAGATTTTTCGTACTGAAAATGATGTAGTGATTAACAAGACGGTTAAACTTCCAATCAATGAAAGGAAATCTCTTCCCTTGGATAAATATTTGAATAAGAGTAATCTTAATTTGGGAAGTAACGGCGCTACGCTTGTTTCAGAAGAATTAACGCCTTTTAATTTTGACGGTTTTATCCCTTATACTGAAGTAAAAACAAAACATCAGGAATCGGCGAAAAAAGATTCCTTAAAAAAAGAATTGAGAAAGAATAAATAAATTCTTTCGATATTGTTATTTATTGGAAAATTTTTTAACTTTTAAATCTGAATTTTTACAAGAAAGGTGTTTAAATATTATGAAAAATGGAATTCATCCTAAGTACCAAAAATGTGTTGTAACTTGCGTGTGTGGAAATACTTTTGTAACCCGCTCGACTGTACCCGAAATCAAATTGGAAATTTGTTCGGAATGTCATCCGTTTTATACCGGCAAACAGAAAATGCTTGATTCAGCCGGACGTGTTGAGAAATTCAACAAAAAATACGGACTCAAAAAATAAGTTTACTTTACAGATATGTAAAAACCCGCTTTATTGCGGGTTTTTTCTTTTTAAATATCTGTTTTAATTTTAAACGGAAAACCTATTAATTTTATCTACGAAGTAACTAAAAACAATAAAAACACCGTCATTGTGAGCGAACGGAGTGAGCGCGGCAATCTACGAAAAAAGAAAGCCAATGCTGAATACTCTGGAGATTGCTTCGTCGTCCGGCTGTCGCCGGATTCCTCGCAATGACGATATGTCTTTTACTGTCATTGCGAAGCCGACGCAGTCGGCTGAAGCAATCTCCAATACAGAAAACCAATGCCGAATATCTTGGAAATTGCTTTGTCGTCCGGCTGTCGCCGGATTTCTCGCAATGACAATATAATTGAACAGATTCCTCGTCTTCCGATTTCATCGGAATTCTCGGAATGACAAAATTGTTTATATTTTTCTGTCATTTCGACCGGAGCGAAGTGAAGGGAGAAATCTTTTCAGTTCAAAGTTTGTAAAGGTCGTGTCATTGCGAGGGACGAAGTCCCGAAGCAATCTCCAGAATAAAAAACAATTGCTGAATATTCCGGAGATTGCCACGCTCTCTCCGTTCGCTCGCAATGACAGTGTTTTAGGAGATTGCTTCGCCTCCGCAAGCGGAGTCTCGCAATGTCAAATATATTTTTAATTATTTGCTCAAAAGCATTTTTTTCGTTGCTGAATAATGACCGGTTTTTAATTGATAAAAATATATCCCGCTTGGGAGTTCGGCAGTATTGAATTTCACACTGTACCTTCCCGGGGTTTGAGATTTGTTAACTAACGTTGCTATTTCCCGTCCGAGTAGATCGAAAACTTTTAGAGAAACTTTCCGAGCTTTATTTGGTAAAGGATTTCCGATATAATAATCTATCGTAGTAATTGCATTTTCACTCCGATTCTTAATAACCGGATTGGGATAATTTTGCTCTAATAAGAAAGAAGTCGGATTACCGGTAATTTCTGTGATTCCGTCTGGATTTAGAAGTCCGAACCAGCGAAAAATATCATTAAGAAGAGTTTTTCTTAATTCCGTATTTTGAACTTGTTCAATTCCAAATCCGAGATAAACATTTTTGAAACCGTTCGTCTCATTTGCAAGCGCTACCGTTTTATCCGCAATTGTATCCGAGGAGAAAAGAGGGAATGAATTACCGCTCCTCGATTCAATATTTTCCAATACCGGAGTGTAAAATCCTCCGAGAGAAAGCTCACCTATATTAGTAATGGAATTATTAGGTTCGGCAAATATTATGCTGGAACTATCGGGAGAGACAAAAAGTGCATCGAGGTAATTATCATAGAAATCAACCGCTTCGCTAAAATCGCTTCTCGAGTAGGAAATTTTCTGACCTGTAACAAGAATAGGAACTCCGGAGTTTTGAAGATTAATAAGAAAAAGAATATCCGTCCTTCGATACGGCGGATAACTATTTCCGGAAAAGAGAACGGCAGAAGCGATGTTCAATTCTTCCAATCTGTTTTTCCAATGGCGTGTGTCAAAACTACCGACTGAAGAATAATCGAGAGATAAAGCATCGAGAGAAGGGAAAAGTTCTGTGCCGACGGAAGCATCTTTATTTTTATTTATGATCACAACATCCTGATTGCGGTTGGCGGCTAAAAAGGAATTCAAATATCCGTAGTGAAGATAATCGGCATTATTTGTAACTCTATAGCGAAGTGAAATAATGGAGTTAGTTGTGTCTGTCGAAAATCCATCGGTAAAAAGAAGTGAGTCGTGCGGCGGAACTACAAAAGAGATTGTTTGAAAATCATGAGTCCAACCGTTCGGTATTTGGTTTGATTCCGAAGTTACAGATATATCAATTCTTTTATTATTATCATTTTTTATCAAGTATGATTCAGAATAAGCTTCGTTGTTATTTACTTCGAGAAAATCGGATTGAAGAGGTGTAATAATTACAGTAGGAATATCAATGTTTGATTGCAAAACTTTTTTTGTCGAATCGTTCTGAATCCAAGAAACGACGGCGAGGTCTTTCCAATTCCAAGAATCTGCAACCGGATAAGCAAATGAGAAGGCAGCCGAATCACCGGAAGCAAGCGCAGGAAGTGTAATGCCTGTGTAATCGGGCAGCAGTTTTCTCATCACGTCGGGAAAATCAGTTTCGCCGTTTGAGCCGGGAGGAGTATCGAAATGTTTTAATCTTTCAATAATCGCAGTTCGCAGTTTTAATCCGGCAAGACTAACGTTTTGAAATGCTTTAACGGAAACCGTGAATTTCACGGAGTCGGGTGAAATGTTCGAGTATATGTCTATCCAAAAAGGAGAGTTTTCGGCGAGTTCGGCTTTCATTTCTTCAATCATTCTTTCCACGTCATCTGCAGAGCCTTTTGATACGCCGTCCATAAAGTATTGCGGAGTGTATGTTACTCCGTAGTAATCGGTTCGCGCATCGTTATCTATCGGATTGTCAGCATACATCGGGTCTGAAATATCGGGCCACGCCGCATGATACCTTAGGGAAATAACTCCGCCGAAATTATCCTTGTAAAAAGTATTCATAATCTCGTTGGATACCGCACAATTTCCGCAGCCGGAGTTAGTTGCAACTTCCATCAAAACAATTCGTCGAACTTGTCCCTGAGAGAAAGATGTAAATATCATTACTCCCAAAATTACAATTAGGGATAAGAATTTATTCATAGCAAACCTTATTAATTTCTTTTTGGATTAAAAAATTATCCGGTGATATGCCTTGATATTACGAGACGCTGAATCTCCGACGTACCTTCGCCAATCTGCAATAATCTTTGGTCGCGGTAAAAGCGCTCGATGTCATACTCTTTCATCAAACCGTATCCGCCGTGAATCTGAACCGCTTCATCGGCTACTTCTTTTGCAACTTCACTGCAATATAATTTTGCCATTGCGGCTTCTTTGGCAAACGGTTTTCCGGTATCTTTAAGCCAGCAAGCTTTGTAAAGGAGATTCCGAGCAAGCTCGACTTTCAGAGCCATATCAGCCAATTTAAAAGCAATCGTTTGAAATTTAACTATCGGTCGTCCGAACTGAACTCTCTCTTGCGCATGTTTCAACGCCATTTCGTATGCGCCTTGAGCTAAACCCAATCCCATTGCTCCTATTGAGAGACGTCCGTTATCCAAAGTACTCAGCATAATTTTAGAACCTTGTCCCGTTGCGCCGAGTAAGTTTTCTTCCGGCACAGTGCAATCGTCAAAATATAACTCGGAGGTAACCGAAGCTCGCCACATCATTTTGCCGTGCATTGTTTTTGCGGTAAACCCGGGCGTTCCCGTTTCGACAATTATTGTCGAGTACTCTTTTCTATCGCCGTTCATTCCGGTAATTGCTTGAACGGTAACGCCGAGTGATAAGTTTGATGAGCCGTTTGTGATAAAAATTTTACTTCCGTTAATTTTCCATTTACCGTTTTCCAATGCGGCGGTAGTTTTAGTCCCGCGAGAATCCGAGCCTGCATTAGGTTCGGTTAAACCAAATGCCCAAAGATATTCACCTGTGCTAAGTTTTGGCAAATACTTTAACTTTTGTTCCTCGGTTCCGTAATAATACAACGGACCGATACCGAGCGAATTATGAGCCGCGAGTGTTGCAGCGTGGGAACCGTCTATTCGCGCTAATTCCTCAACGGCGATAATGTAGGAGAGCGTGTCCGAACCGATGCCGCCGTATTTTTCAGGAAGATACATTCCGAAAAGTCCTAATTCACCCATACGCTTTGTTAGTTCGGGAGAAAACTCTTCTTTTTCGTCAAGCTCTTTAGCTCTCGGTTTAATCTCTTGTTCCGCAAATTCTCTAACGGTTTGCCTGATGGCATTTTGTTCATCTGTAAAATTGAAATCCATTAGTTACCTCTGTTTTTTTTCTTTTCTTCATATTCCCGTTTTTTCTTTCTCGCTATTCCCAAACGTTTATATTTATTTCTTTTTGCCGCAGCAATTACATATATCAGTATTGTTCCTAAGATAAAGCTGATAATTAAATAGAGTAATAGCGGCGTTTTTTTATTAGCTCTTTCCAACCAATCGTCGTTTAGATTCTGCATTACGCTAATATCTTCGGAGGAAATAAATCCGTTTGTTTCAAGAATCGGCGCCCAGTTTTTTAAAAATATCTGATTCCATAAAGTATCGGCAAAAACTTTATAATTATGAATTCGCTCAAAATGAGTTCCGGCTTCAATACTTTTCTTTTCCGCATAATCAAACATCGATTGAAGAAGGTCGTGGAAGTTATCAGCAGAATCTAATTTAACTTTGTGTTGTGCAAAAAGTGAATATATCCGATTTGTAAGCGATTTGTTGATTTCGTTCTCCCAGCGTTTACTTAGTTTGGCGACATTCTCTTTGAACTTTTGAATGTCGGAGTTTTCACCGAGAAGTTTTTGCCAAACATCATCAGGGACCTTCTTGAAATTTTCATCAAAGCGTTTTTGTTCTTTTATGATTTCGTCGTACTCATTCGGCGGAATGCTTTTCTTAATTCTCACATAACTTATATTGTCATTCAAAAGTGTAATCATCTCTTCGATAAGATTGTTTCCATTGATGTTAAGCAATTTGGAAGTCTCTTCAAATCCGGAATCGCTTACTTTGCCGGTTTTTACAAGGAGCAGACTATCGAGCAGATTTTGGAATAAATTATTTCTCTCGTCAAGATTTTTTTTCAACTCATCTATTTTTTGCAGCAGAAGTTTTTCTCTTCGGCTTTTAACGATTAATGCTTTTTTTAATGAGTCGATTGCTTCCACCGATGCGTAATAGCCGGAGGAAAGAGAGTTAATTGACCGCTCAAGTTCACTAACTTGTTTTTCCAGTTTTGAAGAGTTTGATAAAATCTGAATTTCTTTCCTTTTTTCCGAAAGCTCGTTCTTTATTTTTTCAATTGTAGAATCAAACTTTTCGGGATAAAGCGCTTTATTCAGAAAATCTTTTCTCATTTTGTAATAGACATAAAAACCGACGATGTCATCGGAAATATTGTTTAACTCTTCGTCGTTTTTAGCTGTGTGAATTTTACTTTCTAATTTTTTTACGCCTCTTTTAAATTCCTGTAAATATATATAATCGGATTGCCCTAAAATCGGAAGAGTGATTGAGAATAGTATCAGTAGTAGTAGAGATTTTTTCAGCATTATAAAATTCCGTCATTATTGATTTTTAATTTTCTTTTTCCGTTATCCAAGAGAAGCTCGATATAATTTCCCCTTTGGTTCATAGCAGGGGAAATCATTCCCTTTTTATCAATGAAAATTTCGTTAATTACTTTCATTTCGGACTCTTCAGATTTGAGAACGTAAACGTTCTTAAATAATTCTCCTGTCAAATAGTAATATCCCAAATTATCTCTTATAAAACGAATCTGATGAGAAACTGGAGAGTTGTTTTTAATTAATTTTTCATTTTCAAAAATATTTTTAACGTTCATTGAAATTGAATATCGCGGGAAAGTTATGTTGAAATCGGAAGCTATTT
This sequence comes from uncultured Melioribacter sp., assembly GCA_964387835.1. GTDB lineage: Bacteria > Bacteroidota > Ignavibacteria > Ignavibacteriales > Melioribacteraceae > WGAL01. The sequence goes on along the minus strand of CAYLYR010000026.1, from coordinate 7,888 downwards.
TTACTACGTTTTCAACCGGCCAACCGTATTGTACCGGTTTAACCGTAATTGATGAGCACGCCGTAAAGAGCGCCGATAAGACCAACGCTAAAATTGCCGTCTTAAATTTTTTCATATTTTTACTCACTTAAATTAAATTTGGTTTTCCAAAAATTAAGATTCTCTTTAATCGCATGGAACCATTTAATAGAGCGGTATCCGTGCCTTTCGTTAGGATAAATCATTAGCTCGAAATGCTTTCCGAGATTTTCCAATTTATCAATAAGCTGCAATGTATTTTGGTAATGCACATTGTCGTCGAGCGTTCCGGCTGTGATTCTTAAAACACCTTTTAAATTTTCAGCATAGTTCATAACCGAACCGTAAGCATAACCATCCGGATTTTCGCTCGGTTCATCCATGAAGCGCTCGGTGTAGATGTTGTCGTACAAACGCCAATCGGTAACCGCAAATTCAGCCAAACCGTGAGTAAACTGCTTCGCTCCGCGTGTAAGAGCGAGCAGAGTAATATAACCGCCGTAGCTTCCGCCGGTTATTCCGATACGCGTAGTATCAACGAAGGATTGTTTCCTTATCCACTTTGCAGCATCTATAAAATCGTCTAAGTCGTATTTCCCGAGATTTCCGTGCATCTCGGCAAGTACTTTTTTCCCGTAGTGTCCCGCGCCTCGGTTATCAACGTTAATCACTATGATTCCGAGCTGCGCATAGTAATAATCCTTTAACCAGCGTGCAAATCTGTTTTTTACAATCGGTGTTCCGGGACCGCCGTAAATGGAAAACAATACCGGATATTTTTTATCCTTGCTGAAATCAGGCGGGAGTATCCATTTTGCGGGTAGCTTTAATCCGTCTCTGTTCGGGATGTAAAAGAGTTCGGTTTTTCCTAAATAATAATTATCGAAATCTGCCGATTTTGAATCGTAAAGGAGTTGGGTTTTTCCGCTCGAATTGTTCACCAGTAGTAATTCGTTGGGGCGGTTGATATTTGAGTATGTCTCCAAAATGTATTTCCCGTCGGGAGAAATAATGCCCGTATTATAGCCTTTATTTTTAGTCAGAAGTTTTTGTCTTCCTTTTTTATCAAACCTGTAGATAAAATTATCAACGCTGCCGAGGGGAAAACCTTCGCAAAAAATGTTGCCGTTGTTATCAATGGAGATAATCTTTGTTATATTTGTTTTCTTATTCCCGAATGAATGAAGCCTTTTTCCTTTTACGGAGTAGTTATAAACTCGTCCACGTCCCTGAAAATCGGAGACAAAGAAAATTGATTTTTCATCTCCGGAAAAACGAATATCTTCCTTAAAATCCACCCAAGATTTTTGATGCTCATTGTAGATTATTTTATTTGTTTTCTTTTTGAGATTGTAGAAGTGAAATTTCAAATTATCCTGCCCGCGATTTACTTCTTCGTACAGAATGTTTTTCCCCGAAGGAGACCAAAAAACCCAAGCAATATAGACGTCTTTATTTACTGTGGAATCTATCCATGTTGTTTGTTTCGTATCCAAATTTATTACGCCTAATCTTACTATGGGATTTTTATCTCCGGGATAAGGATAATATTCCCACTCCAAACTTCCGTGAACTCCGTTTGCATTAAAAAGAGGGAAGCGGGGGACCGGGGAATCATCGAATTTAAGATAAGCGAGTTCATGTGAATTCGGAGACCAGTAAAATGCTTTGTAGTGAGAAGAACGCCCCAGAATTTCTTCATTGTAAACCCAAGAGGAATAACCGTTTTTTATGGTTTCCGAACCGTCGTTTGTAAGTTGAATCGATAATCCTTTATCCAAATCATAAACGAAAAGGTTGTTCGCCAAAGTATAAGCAATGTATTTGTAGTCGGGAGAGAAAGTCGGATTTTTCTCCTCGTCTGTTGTTGCAGTCAAACGTTTGAAAATATTATCTTCAACCGAAAAGTAGTAAAGGTCGCCGGCTTTTTCAAAAATGTAATGAAGTAAATCTTTTGATTTTACAGTAGGGGGAACGTTGCGGAAATCAACGGGAAGAGCATCTTTAATTTCGGCATAGTCGAATATAACTTCTTTATTCCCGTTTGCGGCATTCGTTTTTACGTAGCGGAGTGAACCGGATTTCCTTTCCGCGAGAAGATAGTTGTTTTCGTCCAACCATCTAATAGGAGTGGGAATTGCCTTTGTAAGGCGGGGTCCGGCAAATTGAAAAACTTGTTCAAACGTAAGTTTTTTTTGTTGAGCAAAAAGTGATATTACGCTGAAAATAAGAACTGCAAAAATAAAATTTCTTTTCATACTAAACTCCGAATTCATCAATATTTAACTAATCAAAATACGATATATAGAATAAATTGACAAACAATGAAATCAGTTGGAAACACCTTCTCAATTCTTCTTATTTCATGAATAAAATTTATGGAATTTCAAAGGCGGAAAAACAGAATTGAACTTCTTTAACTCAATGAAATTTTAGGGATACAGCTTTATGAAAAATTAAAAATTTGTGTTGCTCGGATTGCTAAAACTTTTTTGAGCTTCCCTCGTAAATATCAAATTTTAAGAGACGGCTTTCAATCGGACCGTTGTAAAGGGGAATTTTGCGCGAGGCTTTCAAGCCGATTGCTTTCCGCGCGATGTTATTTCCCGTGAAAATCCACGCAGTTGTGTTTACATATCTTTGTTTCAATGTGTCGCCGATTGTTTTGTAAAATGAAATAATGTCATCTTTTTTCAGTCGCTCGTCGTAAGGCGGATTAATAATCAAATGCTTTCGCTTGTCCGGAGGCGTAAATTTCTCGAAAGGGGAAACATAAAACTCAATCTCGTTATCGACTTTTGCCCTTTCGGCATTAGAGATGGAAATTGTAACGGCTTCTCGATCAATATCAGAACCGATAATTCTTGCTTTCGATTCGACAATATTCCGCTTTAACGAATTTCTGACTTTGTTGAAGAGAAAAATATCAAAGTTCTTCCACTGCTTAAACGCAAATTTTTTCCTTCTCAAATTAGGAGGAATTTTTTTTGCAATCATTGCCGCTTCAATCGGCAGAGTGCCGGAACCGCACATTGCATCGACAAAAGTTGTTTCACCGTCCCACTCGGAAAGAAGAATTATTCCCGCGGCAAGGACTTCATTGAGCGGAGCAAGGTTCTTCTCCAATCTGTAACCCCGTCTGTGGAGTGAATCGCCGGAAGCGTCAATAGAAACAACTGCTTGTTTTTGATTGACGTAAACATCAATTACTACATCGGGATTTCGTTTTTCAACATTAGGGCGTGAGCCGAGCTTTTTTGTAAAAACATCCGCAACCGCATCCTTTACCAACAGACCCGCATAGTTGCTGTTACGAAAGAAAGGTTCGGCTGCATAGGAATTGACGGAAAATGTCTTATCAAAGTTAAAGACATTTGTCCAATCGATTTTAAGAGCCGCTCTGTATAAATCTTTTGCTTCGTTAAGTTTTACTTTTGCAAGTGGAATCATAATTCGAAGCGCTGTTCTGAGAGAAAGATTTGCAGTGTAGAGCAATTTTTTATCGCAAGTAAAACTAACGGCGCGGTTCAAAATATTTATATTTTCCCCGCCGATTAATTCAATCTCTGAGGCAAGAACATTCTCCAAACCGAAAAATGTTTTAGCCAAACATTCAAATTTATCGTCTAAAAAGTCCAAATTAGTTCCAATCTACTTCTTCGCGCAACACAGGCATCGTCATACATCTTCCGCCCCCGCCGCCGCGTGCAAGTTCGGCTCCGTCAATTGTAACAACGGCTTTGGAATAATCGGATAATGATTTTTGATTGTTTAATATTTCTTTCGCCTGAATTACTTCAAAGCCGTTGTTATTCAACTCAGTTATTGTATATTGATTGCGTCCGTATCCTATTATTTTCCCCGGCTCGAGTGTGAAAAAGTTTGCTCCGCTGTGCCATTGTTCCCGCTCCTGAATCCAAAGGTCTTCGGTGCCTCCGCAAGCTACTCCGGAAATTTCAATTTTTAGCTTACGCAAAGCGGAAAGTATATGCGGAGCTTCTTTTATCGATTCAATTTTCCCGTTTTCCACAACAATCAGTACCGTTCTGAAGTTATGTCTGTTAAGAATTACCGGTTCGTAGATAAGCGCTTTGTCTTTATCTATCATTGTAAAAACCATATCCAAGTGGATAAACGATTCCGGTGAAGCGGGGAGTTCCTGAACGATAATGTTTTTACGTCCGGGAACATTCTTCTTAAGAAAATTAATAAATGCATCGATAGCGTGCGTGGAAGTTCTTTGTCCGTTCCCAATCACAAAAGTATCTTCGTTAAAAACGAGAAAATCCCCGCCTTCAATGGAAAACTTTTCCGCCGAAGCATTCTTAAAATTTTCAAGATTAACAGTGGGTGCTTTTACTTTTTCATTGTAAGTGAAAATAATATCCATGATGATTGCTTCCCGTGCGCGAACGGCGCTGTACATATTGCCGATAAGTACGCTTTCGTTAAAACTCATTGATGCGTCTCGTGTAAAAAAGAAATTATGGAGAGGATGAAGCTCGAAGCGTTCTTCGCTTAAAAATTTTGTAAGAGTATTTCGTTTAAGGGGAACTCCTTCTATCAGCTGTCGCGCAAGTTCTTTATTTGTTAGCCGTCCGAAGTAATCAATTAGCCCCGGCTTATTCTCACGTTGGCATACTTGTTTAATTAATTCCGATTTGGCTTCAGGATTACTCAGTGTTTCTTCCAAAAGAGTAATTACTTCATAAGTTTCCGCAACGAGGTTCAATACTCCGTAAAATTCGGAGTATTCTCTTGAGGCAACAGTTGGATTGAGAATATCGCTATATAGAGCGCGCTCTGCATTTTCGGGAGTCATATTTTCAACTTCTTCTCCCGGTTTATGAATAATAACTTTTTTTATTTTCCCGATTTCGGAATTTACCCGTACCATAAATTTCCTTTTTTTGTTTTTAAATTAACAATAAAGATAGCATAAATAAAAACCTTGCTTAGAGCAATTCTTTAATTTCATTAAGATATTTTTCAGCAAAATCATTTGCCTCTTTCTTATCTTCGGCTTCAACAATACATCTGATAATAGGCTCTGTGTTTGATTTCCTCAAGTGTACCCAGTGATTCGCGAAGTCAATTCTGATTCCGTCATTACTGTTAATTTTTTCGCTTGAGTATTTTGTCTTAATTAAATTTAATACTTCATCGGGATTTGCAGAACCAATTAATACTTTTTTCTTAACAATAAAATATTGCGGAAGAGAATTTTTTAGCTCAGTCATTGTTCCGCCGAATTCAAGTAAGTGCATTAACGTAATTGCTGTACCGACTAAAGCATCGCGTCCATAATGAACTTCCGGGAAGATAACTCCGCCGCTTCCTTCGCCGCCGATAATCGCCCCGACTTCCTTCATCAGTTTCACAACGTTGGCTTCCCCAACAGGTGAACGAAAAACTATGCTCCCGTATTTTGCGGCAACATCATCTACTCCGCGCGTAGTAGAAAGATTTACGACAACGTTTTTTCCTAAATTTTTTGAAAGAATATATTTAACCGCCTGCGTAATTGTGTTTTCCTCAATAAAAGGTTCTCCCTTCTCCGTAAGGAGAACAAGCCGGTCAACGTCAGGATCTACAACGATTCCAATATCAACTTTATTTTCACTTACGGCTTTCATTGTCCCCGTCAAATTTTCTGGAATTGGTTCGGCGAGGCGGGGAAATATGCCCGATTTTTCGCAATCGTGTTCAATAACTTCGCATCCTAATTTTTCAAGGAAATCTTTCATCACCCAGCTTCCGGCGCCGTTAACGCAATCAAGAAGTACTCGGAACTTTCTCTCTTTTAATTTGTCAAGATTAAGTAATTTCATTTTAAGAACATCATTTACGTGGTTGGTTAAGCCCTCGCTGTAATCGAAAGTTTTCCCCAACTTGTCCCAGCTCACATAAGTATTTGTCTTATCATCTAGTAATTCAATAAATTCTCGGCTCTCCTCCGGCGTTAAAAATTCCCCTTCCGAATTGAGCAATTTCAGAGCGTTCCATTCGTTCGGGTTATGGCTTGCGGAGATCGAAATTCCACCCACCGCCCCGATTTTTTTTACATTGAGTAAAACTGTCGGAGTAGGGCAAACGCCGATGTCGTAAACATCATTGCCGCATGCGCTCAAAGTTCCTTTTACAAGATTGCGCACCATATCTCCGGTTATGCGTCCGTCGGAACCGATTACTACTTTTCCTTTCCCGATAAATTTGGAATAAGCCGTAATATATTTTACAATTGTTTCAGGGAATAATCCGTCGCCTACAATTCCTCTTATTCCCGAAACACTGACCATTAATGTTCCCATCTCGAATCTCCTAAAAATTAAAATTTTGAAATTCAATTTAACAATATGGAAACAATGTTGCTTAAATCTGTTTCATGCAATTATTATTACTATAAAAACAATTTAAAAATCAATTTGCATGTATCTGTTTACCATGGTTTTATGCCGCTCCTACGGAGCTTGTTTTATTTCTTTATCTACGTTTTCTACAAGCATGTCGTCCCTACGGGACTAAGAGATGAAAGGAAATGAGAAAAAAGTGCAAAAGTTGACAGATTGGAATAGCAAGATATTGAGAAATGAGAGTATGAGAAAATGAGAATGAGCGAAGCGAAGTGAATGGAGAAGTCTAAAAAAACAATAAAAAGACTGTCATCGCGAGAAAACAAAAAACATTCCGTCATTGCGAAGTCCCGATAACAAATCGGGACTGAAGCAATCTCCAATACAGAAAACCAATGCCGAATATCTTGGAGATTGCTTCGTCATTCCGCTTCGCTTTATTCCTCGCAATGACGATATATTTTTTGTCATTGCGAATCCCGATTCCGACACATCGAAGGAGGGGTGAGAAATCTTAAAAAGAATGCATTGTGAATAAATTAGGAATAAAGATTCCTCGTCGCTCCGCTCCTCGGAATGACAGAATAACCGGACCCCGACCGTCCACCGTCGCAGACTAAGTGCGGACTCTGCGAGCTTAACGGTGCAAAATAAATTCTTTGATTTTCGGAAATTGGATTTTTTGCATATCAAAATATTATTGCCATTTTGGAATAATTACTACAAGATGAAATAGTATTTTACTATTTTTCTTAATTATAATTTTGGAGATTCATAGTGAGTAAAAAGATTGCTGTTGTCAGCGTAAGCGGCGGTTTGGATAGTTGCGTAACCGCTGCAATTGCAAATCAAAAATATGATATTGCACTGCTGCATGTTAATTACGGACAACGTACTGAAAAAAGAGAACTGAAAGCATTCAATGATATTGCCGACTTTTACGGTGTTGAAAAAAAATTGGTAATCGACTTCACGCATCTTGCCGAAATAGGAAGTTCTTCCTTAACCGATTATTCAATGGAAGTTACTAAGGCTGATTTGGAGAATAAAGAAATTCCCAGTTCATACGTCCCGTTTAGAAACGCTAATATTCTTACTGCTGCGGGAAGCTGGGCTGAAACGCTTAAAGCCGAGGTGATATTTATCGGAGCGGTTTATGAAGATTCGTCGGGATACCCTGATTGCCGTCCCGACTTTTTCAAGGCGTTTGAATATGCAATGGATTTAGGCACAAAGCCTGAAACAAAAATTAAGATTGAAACGCCGATTATTCACTTGACAAAATCCGAGATAATAGAAAAAGGAATTGAGCTTGGCGCTCCGCTTCACTTAACATGGTCTTGTTACCAAAACGAAGATGAAGCTTGCGGAGTTTGCGATAGCTGCGCGCTCCGTTTACGCGGGTTCCAGAAGCTCGGGATTGAAGATCCGATTCCGTATAAAGTCAGACCGAATTATTTGTAATTTAATAAAGGAAAGAAATGGAAGATAAAAGAAAAATATTGGAAACGTTTGAA
>CAYLYR010000025.1:0-17661 GCA_964387835.1 uncultured Melioribacter sp. | reverse complement strand
ACCGATATTAAGGTTTTTCTGCAGGTTCCGTATAAAAGTTTATCGTTCATAAAAAAGGGGAAGAGATTTTTCGGAGGATATTCCGTTGATATTCTTTTTTATGATAAGGAGAAAGGAAAACCTATTTTTGAAAAGATTTGGAACGAAGAGTTTTTTGTTAAAAATTACAAGCGGACGGAATCGGGGAAGTCTTATCATATAAGTTACCGCGCCGTTACCATGACACCAGGTGAATATTTTCTAAAAGGAAATATCCAAGATAAATATTCCTTGAGTAATGTTACTTTTAACGCTAAAGTAAATGTCCGGAAAATCGATTCCGCTTTCGGCATGAGTGATATAATTTTTACCGGCGGTGAATCCGAGAGTAAAGCTTCGCGAGTAATTATTCCCAATATTTCCAATATAGTTACAAGCAGCGATGATTCCGTAAATGTTTATTACCAGGTTTACAGCAATAAAAAACGGGGCGCAATGGCTAAGTACCGAATCTACAGCAAAGAGGAGGACGAATCGTTTTTAGTCTCGAAATATTTAGACCTCAACCCCGGGACCAATGATGTTTTTTTTACCATAAAGGATGTAAATTTTAAGCTCGGAAAATATAACTTAACCGTAGATTTAACCGCCGAAGATACGGCGCGCTCAATTAGTGTGAGCAAAAATTTCACTTCAATTATTAAATATTATCCCCGCTCTATTGTGAATTTGAATCAGGCGATTAAGGAGATGATTTATATAGCTCCTCCGTCGGAAATAGATGAAATTGAAAATGCTCCGAATTACGGCGAAAAATTGAAAAGGTTTAAGGAGTTTTGGAAATCCAAAGATCCCTCTCCTTCTACTCCGAGAAATGAAGTGCTGAATGAATATTACCGCCGTGTGGAATATGCCAATCGTCATTTTAAGCATTATTTCCCCGGCTGGAAAACCGACATGGGGAAAATTTACATTACACTTGGTCCGCCTCATCAAATAGACAGGCATCCGCTTGAACTCGGGACAAATCCTTATGAAATATGGACATATTTTGACCTTAACAGACAATTTGTTTTTTTAGATGAAACCGGCTTCGGGGATTATCGTTTAATTACGCCCCTTTACGGAGACTGGTACAAATACAGGCAATAAAATGATACTAAACATTACTCTTAATCCTTTGCTGGAAAAACGCTATTTTGTTGAGAAAATAAATCACGGAAAAACTCACCGAATTTCAGAGCATTCTTTTACCGTAGGCGGAAAAGGAATAAACATCAGCAGACAATTGGATAAGCTGGGAGTCGGGAATCTTTCGATTATTCCCCTCGGAGGACAAACCGGAAAAATTTATCGGCGGGAAATCGAAAGAGAAAAGATTAACTTTACGGCAATCTCGGTAAAGTCCGAAATACGCCTCGGAACCGTGATTGTTGAGAATAAGAAATCCGTTACTTCCTTTATCGAATCGGGAAATTCACTTTCCCGAGAGGATATAAAAAAGATTAAAGAGAAAATCGATAAGATGATTGAAAACGCTTCCTCTGTGGTCTTTGCCGGAAGCATCCCCAACAAGGAAGCAGCCGAAATTATTTGTTACGGAATTGAAAAAGGGAATGAGCTTGATAAAATTACGGTTCTCGACACTTACGGCGAACATCTTGAGAAGTGTATTTCCGCAGCGCCGATGGTTATTCACAACAATTTTGATGAGATAAAATCTTCGCTGAACCTTTTTCTTGATTCGGAAAACGACATAACCGAATATCTTAAATCGCTTTACCGGAATGGAGTTAAAATTGCAGTTGTTACTAACGGAAAAAATCCTGCTTATGCTCTCAAGTTCGGTTATCTCTATAAGATTTTTCCTCCCTCGGTCGAGGAACTTGATTCTACCGGAAGCGGAGATTCGTTCCTTGCGGGAATAATTTACGGATTGGAAAAAGACGCTCTTTTTACCGATACTTTAAAAACGGCTTCGGCTCTCGGTTCGGCAAATGCCGCAAAACTCTCGGTAGCATCGGTTGACGAAAGTGAAATGAAAGCGCTCATCGATTCCGTAAAAGTTGAAGAAATCGGCGATAAGATGAAAGTTATCGATGACTCGCCTCGATACTGACAAAGCGCCCATTCCGCAAGGAAAAAGATTTCTTCTTGTTTTTATCATTTTATCCGCAATAACGATTTCGGCTCAGAGTAAGCTGAATATTCAAATTCACGGAGCTGAAAATTTTTCTCAAGATGACTATAATCGCTGGATAAATATTAGTTCTCTGAACTTAAAAAAAGAATCGGCGCGCGACAGTATTGTTGTCCGAATCAGTCGCAATCTAAAGAAAAACGGATACTTTTTCTCCTTGGTCAAAATTGATTCTCTTCACTTTACAAAAGATTCCGCTTCGGCAACAATTTATTTGAATGTTGCCGAAGGGAAAAGAGCAATCCTTTCATCTGTTGTTATTTCCGCGCCGGACAGCTCCGATTCCGCCGCCGTTTATTCTAAATTATCGGAATTAATCGACGCTCCGTTTCTGCCGGAATTATTCGGCGCAAAACTCGGATTAATTTTAAACGATTATGTTGAGCGGGGTTTTCCCTTTGCTCAATTTAAAATTTACAGCGTTTCTTTCCCCGATAGCGACAAAGTTAAAGTTTATCTCGGTCTTAAACTCGGCGTTCCAACAAGAATCGATAAAATTATTATCTCCGGAAATAATAAAACCAAAGATTATGTAATCGAAAGAAATATAAGAATTAAGCTCGGCGAAAAATATTCCGAATCCAAAATAAAAAGGATACCCGCGATACTTAAAAAGCTGGATTTTTTCAAGTCGGTTGCTGAACCCGAGTTCTATTTCGATTCGAAAAAACGGGGAGTTCTTTCGATTAAGGTTAAGGAGAAATCAACCAACTACTTCGACGGAATAATCGGCTACATTCCTCAAACCGGTGAACAAAAAGGCTATTTTACCGGTTCAGTAAAAATCGATTTGAGGAATCTTTTCGGTACGGGACGCGCTTTCGGATTCAAGTGGGAAAAAACGAATGAATATTCGCAATATTTTGAAGTCGGCTATCTCGAGCCGTGGATTTTCGGATTACCGATAAATATTTCGGGTGATGTAAATCAGAAGACGCAAGACACAACCTACATAAAAAGAAATTACTCGGCAAAGTTTAATTATCTTGCAACGGAAAATTTGTCTGCCGGATTGGTCTATTCTTACGGTGAAACAATTCCTTCGGATGATTCAAGTCGCTTTACCGTTTTTCATTCAACGTTTTCAACAAGCGGACTTGAGTTTCTGTTTGATAATCGCGACGATTATTACGTCCCGACAAAGGGATTTTATTTCAGCTTGGGAATAAACTTCAGCCGAAAAAAAATTATCGGTCCTCAAAAGTTTATTGTAACCGGTCAGAATGTAACGAACGATTATTTTAAGGGAGAAGCTGCCGCCGGATTTTATTTTTCCCCGATAAGCCGGAATGTTATTGCGCTTACGTTACACTTTAATGCCATAAAAGGAAAAAATTTGGAAGTCAGCGATCTTTATCGGTTCGGCGGAACAAATTCCCTGCGCGGATTCCGTTACGAACAGTTTCTCGGAGATAAAGTCGGCTGGACAAATTTTGAATATCGCTATCTGTTGAGTAATAACACGTACGGTTTTTTATTTATTGACGGCGGATATTACTACAACTCACTCTTAAAAGATAAGGAGAGCGCGAATTATGAAAAAATCACCTACGGCTACGGCTTGGGATTGAATTTTGCTACCGGATTGGGAAATATGAAAGTCAGCTTTGCTCTCGGCGAAGGTAATTCCTTCTCCGAAGGGAAACTCCATTTTGGAATTGTAAACAGATTTTAGAAAAGATTACTTGAACTCACTAAAATCTTAAATATACCGATAAGACAAATAGCTTTTTAGTCTTACTTCTCTCGAATAACAAATTATAGCCCCCAAAAAATGAATTTTTAAAATGGAATTTTGAACTTTCTAACGGGAATAGTTTTCAGACGTTTATTTCCTAAGTTTTAATAAACCCCAACCTCTCATCTGCAATCAAAAGTAGTACAAATATTTTACTTTAAGTGTTGCGTCTCTTCCCGTAACATGTAATTTTCGGGGAAGTTCATCTCCGTTAAAATTATATTCGGGATTTCTATCTCGCAATTCGTTATATGTAAAGTAAATCCAGCTTTTCGGGGAAAAATTGTAAGCAAAGTAAAAACCGACAAATAATCGCTCAAGTTTATCACTCGATTTCACATAAAGATTATCGGTAAAAATCCTAATACGCATGTCATTTACCGGAGTCAATGTAATATAAGGACGAGTATTTAAAGTTAAGTCTTCCAGCGAGCCATCCGTTTTTCCTTCGCGCCAAACATTAAAAGAACTTCCCACAGTTAAAAACGGCGAAATAACATAACTTCCGCTTCCACCGGAAGAGAGAAACGTTCCAAGATTATTTCGGGCGAAATTATACGTTTTTGAGAATGAAGTGTAGGAAAACAAACTCCAATCCGAAGAAGTATGAACGTACACATTTCCGCTGATTTGGAATGAATTATAAATTACATCGTTATCTTTCGATTTGCCGTAATTCAAATCAAAACTTATTCCCCACATCTTTTTGAATTCCACATTTCCCCCCAACAACAACCCTTTGTCCGTATATCGGTCAATTTTTTCATTATGAAGATAACCTCCTCCATAGAGAATCAGTTCTTGAATCGGACTTTTCTCAAAAAACCATCTCGGACCGACCAAAGCTATAATCTTTGAAGTTCCTACCCACGGGACGTACCCGACTTGGCTGACATCAAATTTATTGCCGACATAGTTTGCCTTTATCATTGTTCCCCACGTTTTTGCAAACTTCGTAATTCCCGCCGCAAATGCGTAATCGCCCGTACTATCGGTAAATGACCTTGCGGCTTGATACCCTATTTGCCAATCGCCGCCGCGTATCGAGCCGTCCAAATCCAAAACAGCATTTTGATTTCCCTCTCCGTCTCTTTTTCCCACAAACATCGTCCCGATTGAGGAATTATTGTAAATTTGTTTTTTTAGCCGTGCAACGCCGAAAATTGCCGAAGGGGTATTGTAATTGCGATCGTCAATCGAGTAATTTTTTTCACCGGTTGCTGCAATAAGAGAACCGTATTCAATATCATTTACCCTACCGAAAAGCTTTGCACCCAACGTTAAAGGAACATTTGAACCGTCAGGTAATTTTTCTCCTATTCTTCGGCTGTAAAAAAGTGTCATTGCCTCAAAACTGTTTCCTCCTTCCGGCGTAAAAATTTCATTTCCTTCAATAAAAAAGGGGCGGCGTTCGGAGTAGTAGGTTTCGTATCTTGATATATTAAACTTAAACGGGTCTGCTTCTATTTGAGCAAAATCGGGATTTACCGAAAGCATAAGTGTAAGCTGCTGAGAAGGATTATAGAAAAAATCCATTCCGACATGCGGAGTGGTTTTATATTTGCCGTTCTCATCCATTTCGGTTTTAGCAAGAGCAACCGGATAAAGCTCAAGGTTTAATCCTTTTACATGAGGAACTGAATCTTTTTGAAAAATCAGTTTCCCGAAATTCGAGATTCTCATTCCTTCGTGACGCGAATACTTTACCCAATAAATGTCTTCCGATTTGTTAGGTATCCACCGATCAAAATCCAATCCCCACGATAAAGCGCCGTATTTATATTGAATAGACTTGAAAGGAATCTTCATTTCCGCGGCGTAGCCCCAATCGTACCGCCTGCTATCGGCAAACCAAATTCCGTCCCAGTTGTAATCGCGTCTGCGTCCGTCATCGAGGACGCGCGCGTCAATTCTCCACCCGGTTGATGAAACTGCAAATTTGTAAGCCGTTTTTTTATCATTAAAAGTATCGAGTGAGATTGAAACTCTGTCGCCGTTATTATCGTCATGTATCCCGTTTTTATAGTCGGTAATTCTGTTTTTATCGTAAGCGATAATCAACACATAAAGAGCGTCTTCGGAGACTAAAACTTTAGCCGTTGTTCGCTCGGTCGGAGCTAATCCGTAATTAGGGCGAAACTGAACAAAATCGTTAACGGAATCCGCAGCCGCCCAAATCGGATCTATTTTTCCGTCGATGATGATTTTTTCGGTTTTAGGTAATTTATTTGCAATAAGGGTTTTCGAGTTTTCGGGTTGAGCAAAAATGATTGAAGACAATAAAATAATCGAATAAAAAATTCTTCCAAACAACACTTTCTCCATTATTTTTTTTCGGGTAACTTATTGACGTCCGAAGATAAAAACGGTTCGTTAATTATTTTACTCTTACATTTCTTGGTTTGACGCCGCTAACCGACAGAATCTATTCCGAAATTATTTACATGAAAATAGGCTTGAACTCATAGAAATTCGTTATTTTAAAGTTACGATTTTTTTTAATAAACTAATTTTGTTCTAACTAAAACGACATGGTGATTATATGAGCAACTGGAATTGGGAGATTGAAAATCCCGAATATCTATCCCGCACGATTAAACGCGCAAAAGAAAAAAACATTATCTTACCGACATTTGAACAACTTAAAAAACCCGATACGATTCCCGATGAAATAAAAGAAAAACTGAAAGATGTGGATATGCAGGATGTAAATCCGTTAAACCTTTTTAGAATAAATTGGAGAAACAATCCCGCAACAGGAGGAATCGGTGATATTAATTATCTTGAAATACCGAAAGAAATTACGGGAATAAAAGCAAGAGTAATCGGATTAGTCGGAAAATTTTTTCCAACCGGCGCTCATAAAGTAGGCGCCACTTACGGCTGTCTTGCGCCTTATCTCGTTACCGGAAAATTTGACCCAGAATATCACAAAGCCGTTTGGCCTTCAACGGGAAATTACTGCCGAGGCGGAGCGTTCAATTCCGCTTTGCTTGGAGTTCACGCCGTAGCAATTCTTCCCGAGGAAATGAGTCAGGAAAGATTTGATTGGCTGCGAAACATAGGCTCCGAAGTTTACGCAACTCCAGGATGTGAAAGCAACGTAAAAGAAATTTACGACAAATGCCACGAGTTGGAAGACGAAAGCGATGAATATTTAATCTTCAATCAATTCGACCAGTTCGGAAACTCGATTTGGCACTATGAAATAACCGGTTATACAATCGAAGAACTTTTTAATGACATTAAAGAAGGAAAGCAGCGTTTAACCGCTTATGTCAGCGCAACCGGCTCGGCGGGAACTATCGCCGCGGGCGACTATTTGCGAAAAGTTAATCCGCAGATAAAAGTTGTCGCTTCCGAAGCTCTGCAATGCCCTACGCTTCTGATGAACGGATTCGGGGGACATAGAATCGAAGGCATCGGGGATAAACACGTCCCTTGGATTCACAATTCCAAAAACACCGACGTTGTAACGGCAATAAATGATGAAGATCCTTTAAGGATGATTCGCTTGTTCAACGAGCCTGAAGGGAAAAAATATCTTGAGGAAAAAGGAGTTGATAAAGAAACAATCGATAAACTTTCCTACCTTGGAATTTCATCGGCAAGCAATTTGTTAAGCGCAATTAAAACCGCCAAATACTATGAGTACAATGAAAACGATATTATTTTTACGGTATTTACAGATTCCGTGGATATGTACTTATCGCGCCTCGAGGAGATGAATCGCGATTGGGGAAAATATTCCGATAAACAGGCGGCTTTGGATTGGGGCGAAGTAATTAAAAAACAAAGTATTGACTATTTCAAAGAGTTGAGTTACTACGACAAAAAATCAATTCATAACTTAAAATATTTTACTTGGGTTGAACAGCAAGGCAAAACCGTTGAAGAAATTAACGCTCAGTGGTACGATGAAAACTACTGGGAAGAGCGTTTTTCCGTAGTTCCCAAGTGGGATAAATTGATTGAGGAATTTAATAGAAAAGTACAATCAGCCGATTAATCAATTCGGGATTTCACATTTTTTATCTTTGGGATAATTAATGAAATAAGATGAAAGTACTGAAAAACATATTGTTAAGCGTCGGCGGAAATAAGATGCAGCCCGCCGACATTTATTTTTCCGGCGTAATAAAAGAGGTTCGTTTCCGCTCCGATGCAATTTGCTGGCAAGAAATTTCAGATAAAAAGCTGAAGAATAAAATTGCAAGGAAAATTTCGACGGTTAAATATCCGGCAAATGCGGAAGTAATTGACGGAAAATGGATGTTTGCGATGCCGGGAGCCGTTGACGCACACGTACATTTTAACACACCCGGTTTTGAAGAACGGGAAGATTTTGAGCATGCTTCATTTGCCGCCGCGGTCGGCGGAGTAACTACAGTTATTGATATGCCCTGCACATCGATTCCCCCGGTTACAAACTTGAAGAACATGAAAAAGAAATTACGCGCTTTAAAAAAACGCAGCTATGTCGATTACGCCTTTTGGGGCGGTGTTCGTTCCGAAGATTTACGCGCCGAAAACGGTAAGGCGATAGTAAAAAAACAAATCGACGAATTATCCGAAGCAGGCGTCGTCGGCTTTAAGGTTTACGTGATTTCGGGAATGGCTGAATTCAGCGATTTAACTTACGATGAAATTTTAACAGCCGCGAAATTGATTAAACCCACAGGGAAGCCGATGGGCGTTCATGCCGAAGATAAAACTCTGGTGGAAAACAAAAGAAAGCGTTTGCAAAATGCCGGTAAAAATTCTTGGGAAGCTTACTGTGAGGCGCGTTCCGTAAGAGCGGAGTCAAAAGCCGTAGGAGAGTTAATGAAAATCGCGGAAATCTCCGGAGCAAAGATACACATTGTACATCTAAGTTCGCTTGCCGGATTGAAAAAGATTAAGTCCGCCCAAGTAAACGGCGCTTTAGTTACGGCGGAAACTTGTCCTCACTACCTTTATTTTACACAGGATGATTTCAATAATGAAGCAATACGAAATTACCTAAAAACCGCGCCTCCCGTAAAATTTGGAAAAGATAAAACCGCTTTGTGGAAAGGACTTGAACGAGGCGAGATCTCTTTTGTAACTACAGACCACGCCGGCTGTAATCCGAAAAAAGAAAAAACATCCGATAATTTTTGGGAAGTATATGGCGGAATTCCCGGAGTGGAACACCGTGTGCCTTTTCTTTTGAGCGAAAGATTTATGAACGGAAAGTTAACCTTGGAGCAAACCGTAAAACTCCTTTCGACAAATGCCGCAAAATTTTACGGATTGAAAACCAAAGGAGAAATAACAGCCGGCTTTGACGCCGACATTGCTCTGATTAATCTCTGGAAAGAGAAAATCGTAAAAGGGAAAGGAATGCACAGCAAAGGGAAATTTACTCCTTTTGAAGATGTTACATTCGGTGTTGTTGTGGAAAAAACAATTTTGCGCGGAAGCGTAATCGACAGATTACATTTGAACGGTAAATTCATTAAGTCAATTAAATAAAACTCGAATTTGAGTTCTAAAACTAATTTTAGGAGGAAGCATGAAAAAGATAAGAATTAAAAATGCTTGGGTTTGTAAAATTAACAAAACAAACATTGCTCCTATTTTTTGCGATATTATTATTGAAGAAGGTAAAATAAAATCATTTGTTTCGAAAAATTTTAAGGATTATATCTCCTCGGTAAAAATAAAAGGGAGAAAAACAAATAACGTTTACGATGCCGCCGGTAGAGTAGTTACAATTCCTCATGTTAATTTTCACGACCATTTTTACTCCAGATTAGCCAAAGGCTTGGATGTAAAAGGGGACACCAATTCCTTCTACTACATTTTACATAATTTATGGTGGAAGTTAGACAGAGCGCTTGATTTAAATATGGTTCGCGCATCGGCTCAAATGGCGGCGGCGGAAGCTATTAAAAACGGAGTAAGTTATATTTTTGATCATCACGCTTCACCGAAAACCGCAACAGATAGTTTAAGCGTTATTGCCGAAGTGATAAAGGAAAATAGTTTGCGCGCTTCTCTCAGTTTTGAAACATCCGATAGAAACGGAGCAAAACTTGCAAATCTTGCATTAAAAGAAAATATAAGATTTTTAGAAAATGGGACAAATGACGAATTAAAGGCGATGCTCGGGCTGCATGCTTCCTTCACTCTTGCCGATGATACGCTTGCCGAGGCTGAAAGATTGGTTCGGGAATATGAACTCGGTATTCACATTCATCTTGCCGAAGATCCGACGGATGCAATAATCAGTAAAGAAAATACCGGGAAATTACCGTTGAGACGTTTGCGAAATTATAATCTTCTCAATGAAAAAAGTATTCTTGCACATGGAATTTATTTAACAAAGCCTGAATTTAAGGAAATAGACAAAGCAGGGAGTTCGATAGCTTTTAACCTCGATTCCAACTTAAACAATGCGGTCGGCTTGCCCAATTTCGGGGGAATCGTTGACGGAATTCCGATTTTAATGGGAACCGACGGAATGCACGGAAATCCCGGACGAACATTGAAAAATTACTTCCTGTTGATGCGAAACAAAGGACTTTCTTTCGATTTGGCTTTTAAGTATGTTGTTAAAACTTACTTCGACCAGCTCGCGTTTGTACGAAGATATTTTAAGGATTTTCCGAATCTCAATATCGGGGAAAGAGCCGATTTTGTCATTTGGGATTATGTGCCGCCTACTCCCCTTACTTCAAACAATTTTTGGGGACATTATATTTACGGAATTTTAGAGCGTCCGGCTCAGAGTCTTCTGCAAAAAGGTAAATTTATTATGAAAGATAAAAAGATTCTAACGATGAATGAAGATGCCGTAAATAGGGAAATTTATATACAAGGGGAAAAGTTGAGCAATAAATATAAAAGAATTAAATAAAAATTAAGAGGTAACAGAATGAATAATAAAGAAAAAATATTAGAACTGGCACAAAAGTATGAACAATATACCGCCGAAAACTTATCGCGAGTAGTTAAGCATAAATCTCTCAGTTTGCAGGAAGAGAGTGTGATTAAAGAATTTAAAGCGATAATGGAAGACGCCGGTTTTGATGAAGTAAGAATTGACAAATTGGGCAATATTATCGGTAGAATGGGAAACGGGAAAAAATTGATTACCATTGACGGACATATCGACGTTGTAGATTTGGGTAATCTTGCCAATTGGGATTTTGATCCGCTCGGCGGAGAAATAAAGGAAGGCTACGTTCACGGGCGCGGCAGCGTTGACCAGAAGGGCGGTCCGGTCGCAGCAATTACGGCGGCAAAAATATTGAAGGAAATCGGTTTCCCCGAAGATGTAACTCTGCTTGTAACCGGTACTGTTATGGAGGAAGATAGCGACGGACTTTGCTGGAAATATCTTGTGGAAGAGGAGAATATTAAACCTGACGTTGTAGTTGTTACCGAACCGACAAATCTGAATATTTACAGAGGACATCGAGGAAGAATGGAAATTGAAGTTGAGTTTTTCGGAGTTTCGGCGCACGGTTCGGCGCCCGAACGGGGAAAGAATGCGATTTACGACGCTTCCCGCGCTGTGCTGGAAATAGAGAAGTTGAATGAGCGACTTGCTTACGATGAATTTCTCGGTAAAGGGACGGTAGTTGTTTCAGAGTTTGTCTCGAACAGTCCTTCCTTATGCGCGGTTTCCGATTATGCAAAAATCCACCTCGATAGAAGATTGACATGGGGAGAAAATAAGGAATCGGCATTAAATGAAATTCGTGAAATTGTGAAAGATATGAATGCAAAAGTTACTCTACTCGAATATAACGAAACTTCCTACACCGGACTTAATTACGGTATGGAAAAATATTATCCTACTTGGAAGTTAGAGGAAAGTCATCCGGTAATTAAAAAAGGAATAGAAGCGTACAAAGAACTTTTCGGAGAAAACCCGAAAGTAGATAAGTGGACGTTTTCAACAAACGGAGTAACAATTAACGGCTATTACGGAATTCCGGTAATCGGGTTTGGTCCCGGTAATGAAGTTCTTGCTCACGCGCCTAATGAGAAAGTCCCCGTTGAACATCTCGTTAAAGCTTCGGCGTTTTATGCAATGTACGTGTTAAATTTTTAGTGATGCGTCGAATAAAATTAATATAGGAGAAATAAATTATGGTTACACAGCTTAAAGGAAAACATTTTTTAACAACCGATGATTGGACAAAACAAGAATTAGATACGGTATTTGAAACGGCGTTTGATTTAAAAAGAAAATTTGCGCTTGAAGAACCAACCCGCTATTTAAGGGATAAAACATTATTCATGATGTTCTTTGAACAATCCACACGCACAAGGAACTCCATGGAAGCCGGCATGACACAGCTCGGCGGACACGCGCATGATTTAACGCCCGATAAAATGCAGCTTTCACACGGAGAATCCGCAAAGGACACTGCGATTATTCTTTCCCGCATGGGACACGGAATAGCATCACGCAACTGTTTTTACGGAATCGGGAAAGACTACTTGGCGGAAATGGCAAAGCATTCCACACGTCCGGTTATGTCCTTACAGGACGATGTTTATCATCCGTTTCAGGGATTAGCCGATTTGATGACAATTTTTGAATATTTCGGGAAAAATCCGAAAGGTTTAAAAGTTACGGTAAGCTGGGCTTATGCAGATACACACGCCAAACCGCTTTCCGTTCCGCAAACTCAGGCTTTGCTTTTCCCGAGATACGGAATAGATTTAACGATTGCTCATCCCAAGGAATTTCCTTTGAGTGACTACATCGTGGAAAAAGCTAAGAAAAATGCGGAATCCGGCGGCGGTTCTATTAATTTTACAAACGATATGGATGAAGGAATGGAAGGAGCGCATATTGTAATTCCTAAAAATTGGGGCGGTTTCGGAAATTACGGAATTCAGGAATATCTCGATAACGAGGAGGAAATTTCCAAACAGATGAAAGCCGATTTGGAAAAGTATCATGATTGGATTTGCGACGAACGGAGAATTAAATTAGCGGACAAGAATGTAAAATTGATGCACGCTCTCCCCGCCGACAGAAACCACGAAGTAACCGATGCCGTTATTGATGATCCGAATATTTCGATTGTCTTCGACGAAGCGGAAAACAGACTGCACACCGCCAAGTCAATTATGGCGCTTACGATGTAGAACGTTTTTTACTACAATGGGATGCGGGTTTTTCCGCATCCCGAATTTCTAATAATATTTTCTATTATATTAATCGGCTTGTTGTTGAATCTTTTTTTATCTCCGGGGTAAACCGGGGATAAAAAAGATTAATGCTTAGATGCCACTCGCAGCATTTTTAGCGATAAAACAATAAAGCGATACAATTGGTAGATAATACATTTTCGCCTGAATCTTTCACTGAAAAGAGGATACATCCCGAAATTCCAATCGGTGTAATTTCGCTCTTCCCACGTGGTTTTAAGTCTTCTTTTTTCATTACTCATAATTTATCTCCTTTATTAAAATTTAATCGGGAATTAAAAACCAGCCCGGATTGGCTTTTGCTTTATACATGAATGCATAATGCATCGCCCATTTGAACCAGTGCCCGGCTACTCCGGGTTCACCCATAGTATATCGAATATCTCTTCCGAAATCGGGATATTTTTTGAAATCCGGAATAGTAGGATAAACACTCATAGTGCCGGCAACGCCACGGAAACCGTAACTCATTGATACAACGCAGATTGAAGCGAATTTTGCCATCGATGCCGTGTGGCTGAATTCAGCGTCCAAAGAAAGATTTTTCTTAATAATATCGGCAATGTTCGATGCAACTGCATTACCCATAACGGCGCTCGGCATTCCGGTTCTCGGAGGAGCGGGAGTTAGGGGTCTTCCGCTTGCCGTAGTTCTCGGTCTCGAAATTGAGTGTGGGGGCGCAAAAGCAATTCCCACTGCAAAGATATTTTTCCAAGTCGGGTTTTGTAATCTTTTCGGCCAATCATCGCCTGTCCATTCGTGGAAAGGCTTTTTAGCGCTGGAATAATCTGCGTCCACTGTCATCAATCCGTTAGGTTTAAACAAACTTCCGTCGGTAATTTCATTACCCTGTTTATCAATTCCTTTTATTCCAACTCCGGAAAATGCAGGAATCAACATTGCAAAATCGTAATCCATTGTTTTTTCTTCGCCGTCGATATGTTCGTAATAAACCTTGCCCGGCTCAACTTTATAAACGGAATTACGCATGTGCCATTTTATTCCAAACTCGGTAAAAAGAGATTCGATGATGTTTTTCGAATGAGCAACATAGCCGTTATTTCTTACATAGGCGCCTCCCATTCCCAAATCACCGGCATAATATTCATTAGAGATGTAATTAATATCAGCATAATCTTCCAAACCTTTCGCTTTAATCAAGTTAGCAACGTTCAAAGTGTATTCGACAGCAGCTCCTTGGCATGTGGCTCCGCCGTGTCCGAGTCCGATTACAATCTTTTGTTTCTGTCCCATTTTCATTTTTTCAATTATTTTCTTCAACTCCTCCCAAGCTTGCTCCGCATGATGATATGTACAAATAGAAAGAGTGCCTGCCTTGTCCGGTCCTAATCCTTCCGTTGCTTCAAAATTAAGTTTAGGCCCGGTTGCGTTAATCAAAAAATCATAATCAACATCTTCAATTTTTCCGGAATCTACATACTCTATCCGCACAAAACCATTATCCTTTTTATCGTCTCCGTCGGGATGAATAGTGCGTGCCCAGGCTTGGCGGAAATCGATTTTTAATTTTTTGTAAGGTATGGTTAATGGGAATTTAACTTGTTTGGATTTCATGTGCCCCGTTCCGACCCAAATATTTGAGGGCACCCATTGATATTCGGAATTCGGTGAAATAACTATAATCTCAGCATGTTTACCTAATTTGTAACGTAAATTAAGCGCTGCAGTATGTCCCCCGATACCGGCGCCAATAACAACTATTTTTGGCATTTTTCCTCCTTTTTAAGTAAGACAAAATATCTTTTTGAATTCTAATTAGAATATATGAAAACATTTCTATTTTCGAAAAAAATAGAAAAATATTTAGCGAACCGGAAAAAGTTCACTATTCTACGGAAAGAACTCACCAAGTTTGAATCCTGACGACATAAAAATCCATTCGCGAATTTGCGGCTCTGTTTTGCACTTTTGTTTTCTTAACGTTCCGATCAAACAAATAACTTCTTTATTTCTTCCTCTATTTTTCGTTGTGGAAACATACGCATCATCTTTTGAACCGATTATGCAGCTATAAACCGAATTATTTCACGGAAAAAATTTTCTCACGAGAAAATTAATCGGAGATATGTTATATTAATTGGTTAAATGAAAATTGTTAAAAAACAAATATGATTACTTGGAACGTCAGCCCTGAACTTTTTAAACTAGGACCTTTTACCGTCCGGTGGTACGGATTGCTTTTTGCTCTCGGATTTATTGTCGGATATGAAATTTTTGTTTGGTTTTACAAAAGAGAAAAGAAAAATAAAGATGACTTAAATGATCTTCTTTGGTATTTAATACTCGGCACGGTAATCGGCGCACGGCTCGGGCATTGTCTCTTTTACGACCCGGGATATTATCTTTCCAATCCTCTTGAAATACTTATGGTTTGGCACGGCGGACTTGCAAGCCACGGCGGAGCAATCGGCGTATTAATTGCAGCTTGGCTTTACTCCAAGAAGAAACCTGACCAGCCTTTTCTGTGGCTGATGGACAGACTCGTAATTCCGACCGCTTTAGCCGGCTCTTTTATAAGAATCGGAAATCTCTTTAATTCCGAAATAATCGGAATGCCTACCAATTCCGATTGGGGATTTATTTTTACTCGCGTTGATAACATTCCACGTTACCCCACACAGATTTTTGAAGCGCTCGGCTATTTCACTGTTTTTCTAATTACTTTATATGTTTACAAAAAACATCTTGGAAAATTTAAAGACGGTTTTATTTTCGGACTTTTTATGGTATTGGCTTTCTCCTTTAGATTTTTCATAGAATTTATTAAGGAAGATCAATCTGCCTTTGAGCGAGGAATGCTTCTCGATATGGGACAAATTTTGAGCATTCCCTTTATTTTAGTAGGAGTTTGGCTGATTCTTCGAACCTTAAAAAAAAACAACTCTGATAATCAAACTTAATATTACCGAAAAATTTATAAACACAAATCACTTCTAATTACAAGGATAACTTTGGTTCAACTTAGCGAAAATATAGAAACATACCTCACAACAAGATTCGGAGAAGAATATCTTCATAAATATGAAGATTATATAAACTCCGAAAGTTTCATGTACATTCGTTTTCCGTTAAGGGAGAATGCTACCGAACTAATCGCCCGCCTCTCTAAATACGGAATTTCAGTGGAGAAAGTTCCCCGCTTTCCCTTTGCATATAAAGTTTTGAAAGGAAAAGAGAAAGTCGGGAAAACGGTTGAGTACGTTCTCGGAAAGTACTACATACAAAGTCTGTCATCAATGATTCCGCCGCTGGTTCTAAATCCAACCGAAGATGATGTTACATTGGATCTCTGCGCTGCGCCCGGCTCCAAAACAACGGAGCTTTCCGATTTAATGAACAACAAAGGAACTCTTTACGCCAACGAATCCAATCTTGACAGACTGAAAACCTTGGTTTATAATCTTGATAGAATGAATCTTGTTAACCTCGGCGTGATAAGACACAGAGGGGAAAAACTCAGTAAAGTTTTTGATTCCCGCTTTGATAAGGTTTTGGTTGATGCGCCCTGCAGCGCGCTCGGAATAATTCAGAAGAAAAACGAAGTAACAGGCTGGTGGAAGTTGCCACAAGCTGAAAAGTTAGCCGAACTCCAACTAAGGCTGCTTATCAGCGCAATTAAGATGACAAGGGTCGGCGGTGAAATAGTTTATTCCACTTGCACTTTAACGCTCGAGGAAAACGAACTCGTTGTAAATACCATTCTAAAAAAATATCCTGTCGAGTTAGTAGAAATTGAACTGCCTGTAAAATCACAGCCCGGATTTACTGTTTACGGAGAAGAATCTCTTAATCCGGAATTAGCAAAAACTCACCGAATTGTTCCGTGGGAAAGCGGTTCGGAAGGTTTTTTCGTTTGTAAATTCCGTAAAACCGGTGAAACCGATAAAATGGAGGCAACTCATTTCAAAAAGAAAAACTTTCACTTTGTGACGGCGGACAACAGAAAAATTAAAAAATATTTGGTAAATTTATCGGAAAGGTTTAACATTGATGTTGCGGTTTTTAATAATTATAAATTTTGGCTAAAACAAAACGATATTTATTTCGTCTCATCAAATTGGAACAGTAATAACGAAGATGCTTTTTTAAGAATCGGGACAAAATTAGGTAATGTTGATAAAAAAGATGAAGCTCATTTAAATACTCTTGGAGCACAAATATTCAACGATAATATTGTTGATAATATAGTTAACTTGAATACTGAGGAACTTAAAATTTATTTACAAGGCGGTACAATAAGGAATGTACATGAACCTCTTGGTCAAAAGGTTATTAAGTATGAAGGAATAGTTGTCGGAACTGCAATTGCCTTCAAAGATGGACTAAAGAGTCAATTTCCGAGGTTCTTAAGAACTCAGGAAGTTATTTTTCATGAATAGGGAAAAAGATTATGCACAATTTACGCAAGACAAAAGAAAACAAACTGGATCCGTTAGAGCAGATAAAATCATATCACAAATGGTCGATTAAGGATGGAGATTACGAACGCTCCCGATATGAATACGATGTTTCACACGATGAAATA
>CAYLYR010000024.1:0-17724 GCA_964387835.1 uncultured Melioribacter sp. | reverse complement strand
TTTCCAATTCATATTTATTTGTCGCTTCAAGGGCTTGCTGAATCTCTAACTGAACCGCCACCAAAGCTTGTCCCAGTCCGTCGTGAAGCTCGCGCGCAAGCCGCTGGCGTTCTTTCTCGATTTCATCGTAAATTGAAGTCAGATGTTTTTTCTTAATCACTTCCAATTCCTTTTCCACTTCTTTACGCTTTGTAATATCACGAATAACACATGCGTCAATCGGTTTGCCTCTGTACTCTACTTTTCGTTCCTGAATTTCTGCGGGGAATAAACTGCCATCCTTTCTTCTGATTAATGTTTCGTATGTAACGGTATCGCCTGTTCGTGAAAATTTGGTTTTATGTTCGGAAATAATATCGGTGGTTTTCTTTTGCAGTAAACTCTCTCTCGAATAACCTGTTAACCTCGCCAAAGCTCTATTTACCAAGACAGGAGATTCATTTTCGTAAAGAATAATTCCGTCACTTGTCGCAGAATAAAAATGGAAAAGACGTTCTTCTCTTTCCTTCAGCTCTCGCGTTCTTTCCCGTAAAGATTTTGCCATTTTGTTGAATGCCCTTGTTAAAGAACCGATTTCATCATCGGTTTCCTCCTCTAATTCAATTTCCATTTCTCCGCTTTCCATCTCACTCGCCGCTTCTTTCAGTTTCCCGATAGGACGAGCGATTTTCTGCGACATAATTAGAGCGAAAAAGTAAATGCCGATACCGGAAATAAATAATATCAGTAAAAAGCTGTAACGGATATCTTTAAGGGACTTCAGCGCTTCCGAACGATTAATCGTTACGAACAAAGCCCAATTCAGAAAAGGAATGTCCAAGCGCTCCGCAGAAGCAAATACGGGACGCTTCTTTAAGTTGTATGTTGAAAAATTAAGATGAGAAGCTGAAAAAACTTTCATCACAACTTGAGGATTAAATCTCTCTTTTAAAGAGGATTTAGAGGAAAATATGGATTTGGTTCTGAGAAGATAATCCCGCCCGACAAGAAATACATCTCCTGTTTTACCGAACGATTGATTTTTCCCGCCGAGAAGAATTTCCTCAATTTTACGAGCGGCAATACTTAAAGTAAACATTCCGACAACTTTGCCGTTCTTAATAATCGGAGAAGAAATGTAAATCTTATTTTTTCCTCCTTCGATTTTATAATCCTGCATTACGGTTTTCTTCCAGATGGAAGTTCTAATCCAAAGACTTTCGTAGTTTGAACCGAGAAGTCTTTTGATTTCCAAATTCTTACAATTATTCAAATCTCCGTATATTACCATTTTACCGTCTGAAATGGAAAAGTCTTCATAATAAGTTGTTGCCGATAAAAAAGATAAATCCTTCGCAAAATTTCCGATTGGATAGCTAACGGTTTTCGCATTAACAAATCTGTAAAATGGCGAGTTTTTCTCCATCTCGTTTTCAGCATCTTCGGAACTCGCTACAAAATTAACTTCACTGATACGATCGCGAAAAAAAAGCTCCAACTGCTTTGCTTTTGTTTCACGGTAGGTTGAGAGTTCTTCATAAGTTCTTGCGGTAAGATATTTTTCCATCGTGAAATAGAGAAAAACTCCGCCGATAATTATCGGGATTAAACCGAATATCATAAACATCAGAAGAAGTTTGGAGCGAATTGTTTTTGAGGACTTTATTTTTTTTAACATAAACAAGTTGAACTTATTTTAATTTTAACGCAAAATAATCAAATAGAAGGAGCGAACAAAAAAGAAAAAGCAGTCCTACTAAAAAAAGAGACTGCTTTTCAACAAATAAATATTTGAATGTAAAATTATTTCAACAACATCAACTTTTTGGTTGCAGTATATTGTTTCCCGTTAACACTTGCGCTAAGCGTATAAAAATAAATTCCCGAAGAAATATTGCGCATCGCGTTATCGGCATTGAAACGAACCTGATGCTGCCCGGAATTTTGATAACCGTTAACAAGAGTTGTAATTTCGTTACCGAGAATATCATAAACTTTTAGCGTTACAAAACCTTCGCTCGGAATTTCATATTTAATTAAAGTCGATGGATTTCCCGAGGATGATTTTGAGAAAGGATTCGGGAAATTTTGCTCTAACTTAAAATTACCAACTGTCGGAGTAATGTCATTGATGCCTACTTCCGGATTATTTGCAAACGCCGCTAAGGAATTTGCAATTACTGTTCCGCCGTTAACGGACTTAACATTGTTTACCTGTACAATGTACATCGAATCGGGAAAATTTGCCGAACAAGTTAATTCAACTTTTTTGTTGTCGCCGTCATAACCGACCGACGCGGAAGTAATATTAACATCGGAGATATACAAATGATAATTAGAGTCAACGTGTCATGTGGAAGGGTCAACCTCATCGTTAAATTCAACAACGAATTTGTAAGGCGCAACAGTCTCGGCTTTAACCACAATAAAAGAATCCGCATTGTAAAATCTGTCGGCAAACTCCGGGTGATCAATGTAGGGATTTCTGTTATGCTGGAAACTGTAAACAACATTATTTCTTCTTCTTTCAAAAGCATCCGGCGGGTCTTCTCTGTTCCATTTCAGCAAAGTTGAAAGTTTGCCGAAGTAAGGAGTGTAAGTTTGTGTACCGGTATAATCCACCAAAATCAGTTCGAGAGAGCTGGGGGCGGAATATCTTGTAACCATGTAAAACATCATTCTTGCAACGTCCCCTTTCACTGCAGGGCGAGGCTCCCACGATGTTGAAGTGTAATGGCATTCGGTAGGAACTGTTCCGCCGTCAAAATATTGCTGACCGCCGTCGTCAAAATCTTTTGTACCGCGCGCCGAGTTAGTTGAAATATCGCACGCTTTTAAGTGATGGCAATCCGTGTAAGCCGTGTCGCTGCTGCTCGGGAAACCATGGGACTTTGCCCAAACGTGTTCTCTGTTCCAGCCGTTGCCGCCATCATATTCGGCAGGACCATTTACAGAAAATCCGGTGTAAATAAGTACAACGTTATTCGGGTTGTCGGGGTCTCTGTCGGCAACAGTCAGAATATTCCAAACGTCTGTGGAGCTTGAAGAATAAGGATAACGAGTATGCCCTTTAATCATATTATGCAAAGTTGATTTGAGCGCATCGCCGAAAAGTCCGTCCGTAACGGAATAATCGTACTGAGCTTGAATTGAATTTTGGAGAAAGAAAACTCCGAAAACAATTAACAATAGAATTTTTTTCATAACATCCTTTTAATTTTTGTTTTAAACAAATTATAATATTAAAAAACTTGGCGTGATTACAACGAAGATAATTACAACGGTTAAATGATTGAAATATTTCGTTAAATCCAAATATTAAAATGTAATATTTCTGATAATTAGGCAAATAAATATTGTGCTGTGAATATCGGTAAATTTAAAAGTTGAATTTCAGACTTTTTTCTATTATTTTTGTAAGTCTATGCGAGAGTGGCGGAATTGGTAGACGCGCTAGACTTAGGATCTAGTATCGGTAGATGTGGGGGTTCGAGTCCCCCCTCTCGTACCAACTGTTTTTTTTGATAATTTAATTAGAATAACGAGGTTCAATTGGAAACAAAAGTAAATAATTTATCGGATTATTTGAGAGAAGTGGAAGTAAGTTTGAGCTATGATGAGATTAAACCGATAATTGATGAAGCTTATAAAGAAGAAAGAAAAAAAATCGCTATTCCCGGTTTTAGAAAAGGGAAAGCTCCCATGAATATGATAAAAAAAATGTACGGCGATTCTATTGAATATCGCGCTACCGAAAAAATTGCCGAAACAAAATTCTGGGATGCCGTTGAAGAAACTAAATTAACGCCTGTTAATGTTCCTAAACTTACCGATATTGATTACAAAGGCGCTGACGGTATGACGTTCAAAGCGGAATTTGAAGTGATACCTGAAGTTACAATCAAAGATTACACGGGACTTGATGTTGAAAAATTAACATTCGCCGTTAAAGAAGAAGATATTGAAAAAGAGATTGAGAAGTTGGTAAAATCAAAAGCCGAGTTTGTAGAAGCCGAAGTTGTCGAAGACAAAAACTTCAGAATTACAGCCGACTTACAGAGAGTCGATGAGGAAGGAAATCCTTTGAAAGGTTCCGAGCCTACAAAAGATATGATAATAGATTTAACCGAAACAAATGTAAATCCGCAGATAGTTGAAGGAGTAATCGGTAAAAAAGCAGGCGATACATTTACTTTTGATTTTGAAGATGAACATAAACACGGTGAAGAGACTCACAAGGTTACTTATCATTACATAGGAACAATTACCAAAGTTGAAAAAATTGTTCTTCCCGAAACAACGGACGATTTTATCAAAGAATTAACCGAGGGAAAAAACGAATCCCTTGAAGATTTGAAAAATGAAATTAGAAACAGCTATAAAACATATTTCGAACAACAGTCCGAAGAACTAATGCTCAACAGCTTATTAAATAAAATCTCGGAAAACAACCAATTTGATGTCCCCCCGGGATATGTTGAAACGGTACTTAAACAACTGATTGAATACGAAAAGAATAACGCTGCAAGATACAACTACCCTGCGCCGGATGAAAATCAATTGAAAAAAGATTTAAAAGGAAAAGCCGAATGGAATGCAAAATGGCAAATTATGCTTGAAACAATTGCAAAACAAGAAAATATTGAAGTTACCGATGACGATTTAAAGGCTCTTGCCGAAAAAGAGGCTGAAAAAACCGGAATTCCTGTGGAGAAACTCATTAAATATTATAAAGATACAAATAGAGATACCGGTTTGCTCGAAGACAAAGTCATTGAGTTTCTGAAGAAGAATAACACTATCACAGAAATAGATGCAAAAGATAAAGTGGAGCAATCCAAAGAGGAAAATTCTGCAGAAGAAAAGGAGAAAAAAGATAATGAATAGCGAAATAATGAATCAGTTGGTTCCTTACGTTATTGAACAGACCGGACGCGGGGAACGCGGAATGGATATTTTTTCCCGCCTTTTGCGAGAGCGTATCATCTTCCTCGGCACGGCAGTTGATGACCATGTTGCCAGTTTAACTATTGCTCAACTGCTTTTTCTTGAAGCGGAAGACCCTGAAAAAGATATTTATCTTTATATAAATTCTCCGGGCGGAAGCGTTTCTGCCGGACTTGCAATTTACGATACAATGCAATATATCCGCTCCGATGTTTCTACTATTTGCGTCGGACTTGCGGCAAGCATGGGAGCTGTTCTTCTTGCAGGCGGTGCCAAAGATAAACGTTCCTCTCTTCCCAATTCCAAAATTATGATTCACCAACCATGGGTCGGAGGATTACAGGGACAAACTACCGACATCGAAATTCACGCCCGTGAAATGGTGAAAACAAGGGACAAGCTTTACCAGATTCTCTCGAAACACACCGGGAAGAACATCGATGAAATTGCAAAAGATTGCGATCGTGATTACTATCTTTCCGCCGATGAAGCAAAAGAGTATAAGTTAATTGATAACGTGTTGGAATCACGTAAAACCGCAAAAGAAAAGAAATAATTTTAAGCCGATTCATTAGGATGTTACATCAAACTTTCATTCAAGTTGAATCGGTTTTTTTATTATACGGATTTCAATAATGATAAAGATAATTTTAGTAGCGGTGGGAGGAGCGTTCGGAGGAGCGTTCAGATATGTAATCGCTAATTTTGTACAAAGACTTTTCCCAATGCCTCTACCTATCGGTACTTTAAGCGTGAATTTTCTCGGAAGTTTAATTCTCGGCTTTCTGATATTCGGATTAGACCAAAGAAACTTACTAACGCTTAACTGGAAATTAATTCTTGCCGTCGGATTCTGCGGTAGTTTAACAACTTTCTCAACATTCTCGCTCGAAACAATTTCACTCCTGTTTGATTCGGAATTTTTGTTGGCTTCGGCAAATATTTTATTAAATTTGGTTGTTACATTTGCTGCAATCGCATTTGCTTACTACATTTCAAGAGGTTAATAGATGGGACATTTAACTAAAGCTAAGTTACTGAGAATTTTTCTCGGAGATTCGGACAAATTAGGTTCTACTCCTGTTTACGAAAAAATAATCCGAACCGCGCGCAAACACGGACTGCGAGGCGCTACGGCATATCGGGGATTTATGGGATTCGGAAGAAACAGCAAAATTCATTCTTCCAAGATTCTTGCAATTTCCGATGATTTGCCGGTAATTGTTGAAATTGTTGATGAAGTGGAAAGGATTGAGGCTTTCCTTCCTTTTATTGATGAAATGTTTGAAGAAGCCGATTGCGGCGGAATCATTACAATCGAAGAAGCAACCGTTTTAAGATACAATAAATCAGCTAAAAAAATCGAGGATTAAAATGGCAAAGTTTTTTAAATGGCTTTTTATTTCGGTAACCGGATTCCTTATTCTCTTTTTCGGAGTAACAGCTCTTTTAAGTCCGAGATATTCGGTGGAACGTTCCGCTAAAGTCGGTGCGCCCGTTGACTCTGTTTTCAATGTTGTTGCAGATTTGGAAACTTGGAAAAATTGGAATCCGTGGCTGCTTGTCGATTCAACAATGCAGAATAAAATTGAAATGAAGCAATCAATTGTAGGCTCAACTTGGGAATGGAAAAGTAAACATTTGGGGACGGGAAAACTTCAAATCCGAGAAATCAAAAAACCTAACAAAATTTATGCGCAAATGACATTCTTCATGCCCAAAAAAAGTACAATAGACGAATATTGGACTTTTGAGCCGATTTCCGGAGATTCAACGAAAATAACTTGGCGGCACGACGGCGATTTATCTTACCCCGTAGGAAGATTAATGGGACTTTTTTCCGATAATTTGTTAGGACCAACCTTCGACGAAGGGTTAAATAATCTGAAAAAATATTTTGAGAAAGGGAATTTGAAACAAACAAATTAACAGAGGAAAAATAAGCTGAGAACTAAAACTCAGCTTATGGAAATAGATAGAGTTACTTTCAGTTCCCCGTTATTTCTTCAGATTATTTTTACAATAATCTCGCATGTTTGTCTGCGTGATAAGAACTTCTTACCAGCGGTCCCGACTCAACGGCAAGAAAACCAATTTTTTTTCCGTACTCTTTATATTCCTTAAATTCTTTCGGAGTAACATAACGAGCAACCGGAAGATGTTCCTTTGTCGGCTGTAAATACTGTCCGATAGTCATAATATCGCAGCCGTGTGAGCGCAAATCATCCATTATTCCGAAAACTTCTTCCTTAGTTTCACCAATACCAACCATAATTCCGCTCTTAGTTCTAAGTCCTTTGTTCTTGAACCAGCGTATTAATTCCAGACTTCGGCTATATTTTGCCTGCGGTCTTACGGCATGATAAAGTCGTTTCACGGTTTCGAGATTGTGATTTAAAATATCGGGAGGATTTTTCATGATAATTTCAAAAGCGCTCTCTTCACCCTTAAAATCCGGCGTAAGAATCTCAATAGTACAATCGGGACTAATCTCGCGAATAAGACGAATTGTCTCGGCAAAAACGGAAGCGCCGCCATCCTTCAATTCATCTCTATCCACGGAAGTAATAACCGCATGACGAAGTCCCAATTCCTGAACCGAATCTGCAACTCTGCGCGGTTCGTCCCAATCTACTTGCTCCGGCATCCCCATTTTTATATTGCAGAATCCGCAGCTTCTCGTACAAATTTCACCCAAAATCATAAATGTTGCGGTGCGTGCTCCCCAGCATTCCGCCAAGTTAGGGCATCGTGCTTCCTCGCAAACCGTATTAAGATTTGAACTTCTCATTAACTTAAGAACATCGGAATAATTTTCGCCCGCCGGTAATCGTACTTTTAACCAATCGGGTCTTTTCCCCAAAGAACCTATTTCTTTCTCTGCAACTTCTTTAAATTCTTTCTGATGTTTATTTATCTTCAAGTAAAACCTCTATTTCGTTATAATAAAACACTTTATCGTACGAGACAATAAAAGCTGGTTTAATCAAAATTCGTTGGACTTCATCCATTCTTTATTGTAAATCGTACTAAAATATTTGTATCCGGAATCGGGAAATATTGTTACGATATTTGCTCCTTTTCCGGCTTGCTCCGCTACTTTTACCGCTCCCCAAATGTTTGCTCCGCTGGAACCTCCCGCAATGATTCCCTCTTCATTGGCAAGTTTCAATGTCCATTCAAACGCTTCTTTATCGCTTATTTTAAGCATATCGTCTATGTATTCCAATTGTGCCGTCTTAATTAAAAATTCGTCACCTAAGCCTTCAAGTTTGTAATGGGAAGGCTTAATCATTTTCTTGTTCTTAAAGTAATCATAAAAAATAGAACCGACAGGATCAACAGCGATTACTTTAATATCGGGATTCTTTTCCTTTAAGTATCGTCCTGCTCCGCAAATTGTTCCCCCTGTGCCGATACCCAATACGAAGTAATCAATTTTACCATTGGTTTGTTCCCAAATCTCGGGACCTGTTGTCATGTAATGCGCTTCATTATTATCCAAATTATTATGTTGATCAAGATAATGATAATCAGGGTTTTGAGCGGCTAAGGTTTTAGCAAGATTGTTGTAGGAATCTTCCCTTTCCGGAGGAATTGCCGCATCGACTGTGATAACGTCAACTCCGAGAACTTCCAGCATTCTCAGCTTCTCTTTGCTTGTCGTATCGCGAATTACAATTTTCAGTTTATACCCTTTTTGCCGCGCAACAATGGCAAGTCCCATCGCCGTATTACCGGAAGAATTTTCAATTATCGTATCACCCTTTTTTAGTTTTCCGAGCTTCTCGGCTTTTTCAACCATATATTTCGCAATTCTGTCTTTCGTGCTCCCGCCCGGATTAGTAAATTCCAACTTGGCAAAAACAGAAGCATCCAAACCTTTTGTAATATTTTCTAACTTGATTAAAGGCGTGTTACCGATAGCATCTAATAGTTTCATTTTTTAACCTTTGTTAACGAATAACCGCGCAAAAATTCATCCGCAGTCATCTGTTTTCTTCCTTCCGGTTTGATATTCAAAATCCGAACCGATTTATTATCACCGGCTCCGATTACTATTTCTCTTTTTGATTCCTTAATTTCAGCGGGATTAAGTCTTAGTGAGGATAATTCCGCTTTGTAAATCTTATAAATTTTACCTTCATGCTCAAAATATGCTCCCGGGAAAGGTGAAAGTCCGCGGATAAGATTCACTATTTTTTCGGCAGGTTCGTTCCAATCTATCTTAGCCAATTCTTTTGTAATTTTAGGAGCTTTGGAAGCAAGAGAAGTATCCTGCGATTTAAGTACATAATTACCCGCATTAATCAAATTAACGGTTTCAAGAACAACCTCAGCTCCAATTTCACTCATTTTATCGTGAAGCGTTCCAAAATCATCTTCGGGAAGAATTTCAATTTTTCTCTGTAAAATTATGCTGCCTGTATCTACTTTTCGTTCGAGAAAAAAAGTAGTTACTCCGGTTACATCATCACCGTTAATAATTGCCCATTGAATTGGAGCAGCGCCTCTATATCTCGGGAGCAAGGAACCGTGCAAATTAAATGAACCGAACTTCGGGAGCATGAAAACCGATTCCGGAAGTATCCTGAAAGCCACAACAACAAACAAGTCCGCATTAAATTGCTTTAATTCCGTAATAAAACTTTCGTCCTTTAATTTTTCAGGCTGCAGCACAGGAATTTCATTTGCCAAGGCAAATTCCTTTACCGGAGTGAAAGTAACTTTTCGTCCTCTGCCGCGCTCTTTATCGGGAGCAGTAACAACCGCAGCCAAAGTGTGTTTGCTTTCGTGAATTTTTTTTAAACTGGGAATTGCAAAATCTGGCGTACCGAAAAATACTATTTTCATTCTACGTACGTTTCTTTTCGGTGATAGGATAATCTATGTCAACGGTTCTGTTCATTATCGCAGTAAGTTGTTTCTGCAATTTCTTTCTAATTCTCGGATTAACTCTATCAGGAATCATTTTTCCGATGAGATGATCATATTCATGCAGAATAACTCGCGCAAACAAATCGTCAGCTTCAATTTCCTCAATCTCTTCATTGAGATTAAGAAATCTCACTTTAACAATCTCCGGACGTTCGACTTCGGCTTTTAGTGTGGGAAGACTTAAGCATCCTTCCTCAAAATAAACCGTTCTATCTGAAACTTCCACTATTTCGGGATTTATCATCGTAATCGGTTTAATATGTTCCAAGCCTTCAATAACGCTTACATCAACGATAAAAATCTGTTTATCCAAATTAACTTGATTAGCAGCCAAACCTATGCCGCTTGCACGATGCATAGTTTCAAACATACTTCTGATAGTAAAAATCAGTTCATCATCTATCTTTTCTATCGGTTTTGCTTTTTCTCTTAAAACCCTATCACCGTAAACCGTAATTGGCAATATTGACATTATATTTCTCCTGTAACAATTGGTTGTTCCTCTGTTTTTACTTGGACAACAACCGCATTTAAATCTTTATATAAATTGACTTCAACCGCAACAAATAACATTTTTATTCCAAACCTAAAGATAATCAACATTTGCTGAAGAGTAAATGTTATAATAATATATTCCCAAGGTGATTTTGTAATATAATTCCCGATGATGTTATAAACAGCGGCTCCTATTAATCCCAAAAGTGCGATTAACATAAACGTAATAATTGTTATTAGAAAATTATCATGCAGAAAACGAGCGGCATTTTTTATTGTTACAAGCAAGCCCGATTCGTCGTCCACTGCACTGCTGACTTTCGCATAATCAGCAAAAAGAATTATCGTGATTAGGAGCGAAACCAGGATAATATAACGTAACGACCTAAAAACAAAATCCCAAAGGGCATTATCTGATGAACTAAACGCCCACGAAATAAGCTCCCCGAGCAAATCGTTTAATACAAAAGCCAAAGCTATAAGAAAAAAAGTAACAAGTGAGATCTTCAGGAATCTCAGCCAGTACTTGACTCCGCCGTAAAAAAAATCAATGATATGATTTTTCTTTGGCTCTTTAAAAACAGCGGTAATTCCGGCTGTAAAAAATGTCTGTAAAAAAACATACAGCACAATTGAAACTATCAATGAATATGTGAGATTATTAAGTTCGGCGGAGAATAAATTTCTGAATTGCAAGTACCAACTGAAGTCCGGAGCCAAAGCTAATTTCCCGGACAAAACCGAATGAGAAAGATTAGCATTCAAGTCCGACCAAACGCCAATGCTTAAAATAGACGCGATAAGAAAATTAACGCCGAAGAAAAGAAGCGCAAATTTGAAGTTATAAACTACGCTTCTGATTCCCAAAATCATTTCTTTCTTTATCATCCGAAAACTCCGAACATCATTAAAGCATTCTGAACCCAGAAGAACCAATGAATTGCATAAGCGAATGCAGTGCTGTAATTCCCGTTAACCAAATATGAATTATCGGCTCGATTAATATCTAAAATATTAAAGTTTTCCGGATCTAATTCAGCGCCGAGTACTTCGTTCTCGGATGAAAAAACTATCTCCTTAATACGCTTTTTCCCTTCCCACAAAAACTTTAGCGTATCCTGCTTTGTGTAAACAAGTATCTTAACGGGAAGTTCGATATTCCCGTTTTTCGATAATCGCAATAAATATTTATTTCCATAGAGTTTACTTAATCCGTCAATAGTGTAATTAATATTTCCTGATGAGTTCGACAAACTCTTCCAAATAGAAACTCCTCTTTTGCCGATAACATCAGACAAAGCCGAATTGAAATTACTTTCGTCGGCAAATCCGTTATAAAGGGAAAGCCGGCGAAAACGTGATATAACGGCATTAACGCTTTCGCGTCCGAAATAATTTTTTAATACTTGTAGAGCTAAAGCAGGTTTAATTTCAGAAATAAAATTATATTGCTTGGCAGAGATCATTTTACCTGCCGGTTGAAAAAACCCGACTTTATTTTCCATCGAAAGATAGGAGTAAACTTTATCTTGCCAAGGTTCATATTCAAATGAGTTTAATCTGTAGAT
Organism: uncultured Melioribacter sp.; assembly: GCA_964387835.1. Taxonomy (GTDB): domain Bacteria; phylum Bacteroidota; class Ignavibacteria; order Ignavibacteriales; family Melioribacteraceae; genus WGAL01. The sequence goes on along the minus strand of CAYLYR010000024.1, from coordinate 5,797 downwards.
AATCGGAATCTCATTATAAGCGAACATAGTTTCACCTTTTATCGGAAGGTATGAAACCAACTTAAAACTCTGTGAAATTTTACCGTAATACCTCAAGAAAATTTCATCCGTAAGAAATTCCCTAATTCCGTAAAGCAACCAGGGAAAGTCTGCGTAATCCGTAATAAAATCACCTCCGACGCTCCTTGTAAAGATGCCTTTAATTACTTCGCCTTCGGGATGTTTTGTCCAAACCGGAGAAAATAAATCCGTATGAAAAGCCGTAACTCGAGAAGTATAAATATTTTTTAATCTCATGCTGCGAGGCAAATCTACAATTGTAAAACTTCCGGAAAAGTGATTGTTAAAAATTCGGGAAAAATATTCTACAGAATTTTTAACCCCTTTCTTTATACGCGGAATGTAACTATTACTTGCCGAAACACTGAAAATATTTACTTTCAAATCGTTTATAATTACAGAATCTTTAACTATCGGTTCATTTTTTTGTGATAAAAAGAGAACAACTTCCCTACTGCTTTTATCGATTTGAAAATAATTACCTGAAGAGTTTAATTTAAATTCAGGGTTCAGAATCTTAACCTTATCGGAAATCTGAAAAGAAACGTTAAAATCAGCAGGAGGATAATCTTCAATTCCGTTTGAAGTAAAATTAAAAAGCCGATTGCTTGGAAAAAGAAGTGTCGGATAAAATCCGCGTAACACCGAAAAGTTCTTATGCTCTGAAACGCCGAAAAGATAATCGCCGCGCGGAACTTTTAATGAATATTCAAACAAAACCGATATTGAATCGCGTATATTTTTCGGCAGCTTGATTTCCAGCAGCGTGCTGTCCAAATCAAAGCCTTCGGCGAAAGTTTTATATTCAAACAATGCCGAATAACCGTTTACGGAAATTTTATTAAACTTGAATTGAGTGAAGTTTTCTTTTGTAAAATGAAAATTTGCGGAGTAATAAGTTCTGTTGCTTTTCAGTCCGTTTGCAGGAAGGATAAAAAAAAGAGATGAATTTTTAATGAACGCTGAGTCGGTTTTTATATTTACACTACAACGTAACGACTGCTTTTCCCAATCGTACTTTGCTTTTATTTCATAAACCGGTTTTTTCTGAATCTCGAACTTTCGCAGATTCGATTCAATTGAATTTGTGCCGTCAATAATTGTGAAATCGCTCTTTTTCTCTCTTACTTTATTACCTAAAAATGAGATTGAAAGTAAAAGAAGAAAGGCAAACAATATTTTAATTCTATTTTCAAACATGATTTTAAAAATAGGGAAATATTTTATCAAGATTCCAATTGAATGATAGAGGTAATTTACGAATAAACCTCAGGGTCAACTCGATTCAAACCGTTTAAAGCTGCGACACGATACGCCTCCGCCATTGTCGGATAGTTAAACGTTGTGTTTACAAAATAAAGAAGCGACCTGTTACCTTCATTCTGAGAAATAATGGCTTGTCCGATATGAATAATTTCCGAAGCGCCATGCCCGAAACAGTGTATTCCCAAAATTTCAAGCGTCTCCGGATGAAACAGAATTTTCAGAACGCCTACGGTATGTCCGGTAATTTGCGCACGTGCAAGATTTCTGAAAAAAGCGCGACCGCTTTCGTACGGAATTTTTTGAGCCGTCAGTTCCTTTTCAGTTAAACCGACAGAACTGATCTCGGGTAAAGTGTAAATTCCCGTCGGAATGTATTCAACAAGATGCCTGATTTTTTTACCGGTAACAATGTGAGTTGCTGCAAATCTTCCCTGATCGTATGACGCACTCGCCAGAGACGGATAACCGACAATATCACCAACTGCATAAATATTGGGTATATTTGTTTGATGATTGTCGTTAACCTTAATCGTACCTTTGTAATCAACTTCAATTCCCAGCTCTTTAATACCGAGATATTCCGAATTACCGGTTCGTCCCTGCGCCCAAAACAAATATGAACTTCTGATTTTTTTATTTGATTTCAAATAAAGCGTAACGCCTTCATCATCAGCTTCTACTTTTTCGTATTCTTCATTATGGCGAATAAGAATCCCGTTTTCTCTCAAATGGTAACCAAGCGCATCGATAATTTCGTCATCCAAAAAAGCCAGCAACTGTGAACGAGTATTCACCAAATTAACTTTTGTCCGCAAGCCTTTGAATATCGAAGCGTACTCGCAGCCGATTACTCCAGCCCCGTAAATAGTAAGGGAGCGCGGATGCTGTTTTAATTCCAAAATTTTATCGCTGTCTAAAATCCGCGGGTGTGAAAAGTCAATATCGTCCGGATGGTATGGATGTGAACCGGTTGCAATAATAAAATATTCGGCATGATAACGTTCCTTAACTCCAGTAACATTTTCAACTTCAATTGTATTTTTATCAATAAATTTTGCGAAGCCATTTATAATATCAACCCAATTTCGTTCGTAAAAATGCTTGCGAAGTTGTGTCTGCTGTTCAATAACATTTTCAGCTGTTAAAAGAAGTTCGGGAAAGCTTATTTTACTAAGTGAATCTCTTTCCTCAAGGATTTCGGTAGCATGTCTCAGAGCTTTGCTGGGAATTGTTCCTTTATGTGTGGAGTTTCCTCCAATATTTTGTATTCTATCGCAAACGGCAACTTTTAGTCCGGACTTAGTTAATTTCATTGCAGCGCCTTCTCCTCCCGGGCCGCTGCCGATTACAATTGCGTCATAGTTGTTCATATTAATCCTATTATTTGGAAAACGAAATTAAATAGTTTTGAACGAATTATCAAATAGAGAAAATCATAGAAACATTAGATTTCTAAATTAATATTTCAGGGAGTTTTAACTAATTTATAAAAAAGAAAGGGGACTTAAAGTCCCCCGTACGAATATTAAATTTTCTTTTTGAAATATTCCAATGTTTTTATTAGCCCTTCCCTTCGGTTTACTTTCGGTTCCCACTGCAAAACGTTTTTTGCTTTTGTAATATCGGGACGCCTTACTTTGGGATCATCTTCCGGAAGAGGTTTAAGTGTAATTTTACTCGGAGAGTTTAACAATTCAATTACTTCTTGGGCAAACCCCAAAATTGAAATTTCATCCGGATTCCCGATATTTACCGGCTCATGCTCATTCGACAGAAGAAGTCTGAAAATTCCTTCAACCAAATCATCCACGTAGCAGAAACTCCTGGTTTGGGAACCGTCGCCGAATACCGTAACATCTTCCCCCTTTAATGCCTGTGAAACAAAGGCAGGCAGCGCACGTCCGTCGTTAAGACGCATTCTGGGACCGTAGGTATTGAATATACGAACAATTCTCGTATCTACTCCGTGATAGCGGTGATAAGCCATCGTAATCGCTTCACCGAAACGTTTGGCTTCGTCATAAACTCCGCGAGGTCCAATCGGATTAACATTTCCCCAGTACTCTTCGTTCTGAGGATTAATATCGGGATCTCCGTAAACCTCGGAGGTGGAAGCAATCAAAAAAGTAGCCCCCTTTTCCTTTGCCAAACCCAAAGCTTTATGAGTACCGAGCGAACCAACCTTTAAGGTTTGTATAGGAAGTTTTAAATAATCAATCGGACTGGCAGGTGAAGCAAAATGCAAGACATAATCAACATTCCCCGGGACATGAATAAAATTAGTAACATCATGTTTGATAAATGTAAAATTTTCATTCCCGAAAAGATGCTCTATGTTTGAAATATCTCCGGTTAATAAGTTATCAATACAAACAACAGCTATATTATTATCTAATAATTTATCACACAAATGAGAACCAAGGAAGCCTGCTCCTCCGGTTACAACAGCTCTTTTCATTCTTATCCTTTCAGTTCTTTTTTAGTTTTATTTTTTAGGTCGGGACGAGAATAATAATAATAGTATTTATAATAAGAACCGTAACCGCTGCGATAGCTGAATCTATTGAGTAAAACGCCGATAAAAGAACCGCCGTCGGTGGAGAGCAATTCAACAGCTTTTTCCATTAAATCGATTTCCGTAATATTTGCCGATACAACGAGAATTGTAGCGTCAACTATTTTGGAGAGAATTTCCGAATCGGTAACAGCAACGATAGGCGGAGAATCGATAATTACCATATCAAAGTCAGTATCCAACCTCTTCAGAAAATCTTGCATCTGTTTGGAACCTAACACTTCCGCAGGATTCGGAGGAATTGTTCCGGCAGTGATAAATGAGAGATTATCAATCTCGCTTTTTCTAATTAAGTTTTCGTAAGAAATATCTCCAAAAAGATAATCGGTAACACCGGGAGTTTTTTGTGTATCAAACAAGTGATGCACCCTCGGTTTTCTTAAGTCCAAATCGAGAATTACCGTTTTCTTCCCTGCTAACGCAAATGAACCTGCAATATTTACGGAAACGGTAGTTTTACCTTCCCGCGGCGCTGATGAAGTAACAAGTATTGTCTGGATTGGCGTTTCTTTCATCTTAGAAAAATTTATTCGAGTTCTTAACGAACGGAAAGCCTCGCTCGGTATTGAATCGGGTTTCTTGGCGACAATAAATTCAAACTCCTTATTCCCTTCTTCAAGTCCTTCAATTTCCGGCACCCACGCTAAAACATTAATATTTTTCCGTTGAATGTCTTCAGGAGTTTTAATCGTATTATCAAAATAATTACGCACAAAAGCATAACCGAAACCAAAACCGCCGCCAAGTATCAAACCAATTAGCACAATTAATTTTCTATTCGGTTTAGCCGGTTTATAAGGATAACGCGCCTTATCAATAATAAGCACATTACCGGGAGTTGCCTGCTCGTTAATAAGAGCTTCCTGATATTTCTCTTCAATTAATAGATACAATTTCTCATTTGCCATTCTCTCACGCTGTAAGCGGGCAAGCTCAATTGAACGATTCGGCAAATCATTAAATTTCGATTCAAAATTATCATAGATTGCCTTAAGTTCTTTATAAGAAGCTTTATAACCTTGATAAGCAATTTCCTGGTCAAGTAACTGCTGCGTTAAAGCCTTTATTTCTTCGGGACTTGAAGCAAAAATACTCTCCTTATAAATTGCAATTTTGTCATTAAGTTTCTTTTTCATTACCGTAATTCTTTTATCAAAATCGGCAATAATCAATGGTAAATTCTTAGCGGTTTTATTATCCGAAACAGCAACGTCACGCTGGACTTCCAACTTGGCGATTTGTTCTTGAAGTCCCTGCAGATAAGATTCCGTTGCAAAATTATCGAGATAAGCTTTCAATTTCGGGTTCTGTTGTTTCAACTGTGCCGAAAGAGCCTCCGTACTTTTCTCCGCGATAACCATATTCATTTGGGCTTCGTTCATCTTAGTCTGAATATCTGTTATCTGCTGTATCAATGCCGTAGCTTGTTCGGATAACTCAATAATTCCTTCTTTTTCCTGATATGCCTGTAACTTGTTTTCGGAAAGAAGCAATTCCTTTTTCATAACTTCCCGCTGCTTCTCCAAAAATGTTCTTACCGTAACAAGCTGTTCTCTGTTGTACGATAAATTTATCTCCTTGTAAGCTCGAGCATAATCATTTGCAATTAAAGTAGCTTCATACGCCGAAGGGGACTCAACGGATATTTCCGCAATATCGAGTCCGCGTTTTTGCTCGATTGAGACTTTCTTTTTTAATATACTTGTTGCAATATCATGAACAGACAACGTCCGGGGACCAGCCCCCGAACCGATTAAGTCTTTATCAAGTATAAGATAAAAACTATCCGGAACGTTAAACTGATGATATTGTTCAAGCAAATCCTTAGCAACTCTCTCACGAACAGTATAGCTTTTAAGAACTTCAATTTCATTCGCAATAAATCTGTCGCTTCCG
>CAYLYR010000023.1:0-17745 GCA_964387835.1 uncultured Melioribacter sp. | reverse complement strand
TATTTTCTTCTGTGAGATATTCTTTTCCGTTATCATTATATGAAGCAAAAACTGTTTCGCCAATATTATTTGAAATTAAATTTCTAACTGATTTTGGAAATGCTAATAAAGTTGCTCCAGTGCCTACTTGAAAAAGTGAGTTTACTAAAAGAGATGCCGCACCTGGATACTTACCAGAGCCAGCAATAGCAAGGACTTTTCCGTTTGAATATTTATGCGATACTTTTTTCTTTTGGGGCAAACCAAGTAAAGCATCTTCTGGCTCAATTAAATATTCCGTAACATTTAAAGCATCAAAATATTCTGTGCCAATTCCTATAGAGCCTTTTTCTATTTTTCCTGCAAACTCATATCCTTTGCCGTAAAACAATCCAGTTTTATAATCGGCTAATGTTACTGTTAAATCGGCATCAAGTATTGTTGAAGCTGTTGCAGTTTCAAGGCTCAATCCACTTGGTAAATCTATTGCAACCTTAATGGACTCAAGTTTATTTATATATTTAATAATACCCTTGAATGGTTCACGAACTTCTCCCTTTGTTCCAGTTCCAAGAAGCCCATCAATAATTATATCACAATTTTTAAGTTTGTTTAAATCTCGTTTGGACTTGTAAAATATTAGTTCCGAGTTTTGAGCTTTTGGAATCAACTTTGTTAGAATGTTAAAATTGATTTGTGCATCACCTTTCAGTTCATTTCTTTTTCCAACAAAAATTATTTAAAACATTAAAATACAACTAATCATTAAAATATGAGCAGCTAAATAAGTGATTAAAATAGGTAGAGAAATCCCGAATTAAAAAAATCCGGGATTTTCTATTTCACAAATATTTTAAATGCCGCTTGGGAATCCTCTAACCGATTCATGCTGCTCTCCCCATTTCATGGAAAGAGAGAACCTCAGAGTTTGAGCCAGCGGATTATTATTATCGCCTCCGGCAATACTGGTACTTATGTAACTGAAGTCGAATGCGTAAACGTCATATCTTAATCCGGCGCCGAATGTAGCAAACTTACGATTTCCGTAATCGGGGTCTTCGTAAAAGAATCCTGTTCTGAGCGCAAACATAAAATCACTCGGTTCGCCGTACCAATACTCCAATCCAACCGAGAAATTAATCTGTCTCATACTTTTCCAAGAAGTGAAAACCGCTTCGTAAAAGGGATCCGCTTGAGTTGTTGAATCGTGCTTTGTAACGAGAAGTTTATTAAAATCGTTAGTAAACGTTAATGAGTTGTAATCATTTTCAAACAATCTTAAGGCATAACCTACTCGTAAGTTCGTTGGAATCGGGTCAGCCTGTTCTTGATCTATATAATATATTTTAGGACCGAGATTGCTTAAATTAGCTCCGATACTTACTCTGTTGCCCATTTCTCCGATAAAAGGAATATCAAGTTTTTGCGGGCGATACATAGCGCCGATGTCGAAACTAATTGAAGTCGCAACACCGCTTCCCTGCTCTTGTTCCGTAGGCTTATCGGAGAGTCTGCTGTGAATCACGCGGAAGTTAAAGCCGAGACCGATACTTTCCGTTATTTTTGTAGCATATCCGACGGTTGCGGCAACATCGAAGGAACGAAACGTACCTATCGGAGTTGAAGAACCTGCTCCGGTTCTAACAAATTCGCCGTAGTTCATAAATGTAATTCCTGCGGAAACCGTTCCGTCAATGTCATCTATGTATTGTCTGTATGCAAAAAAATCGTAGAACAAATCGAGATGAAACTGCGGCAGCCAGTTACTGTGAGTAAACTGAACTTCCGAGCCGCTCAAATATGCTAATCCCGCCGGGTTCCAGTAAATTGCAGCAGCGTTATCCGCAAGCCCTACTCCCGATTCTCCCATGCCGCCGGCTCTTGAATCCGGAGATACAAGTAGGAACGGTACAGCCGCTTCACCCTGTGCCTGCACAAAATTAGGTAATAGCAAAACACCTATTGCAAACAAAACAACAAATTTTAGCTTCAACATATTTCTCCTTTTTTATATTTTAATTAATAAATTTTATTTTATAACGGCAAGTTTACCGTCGAACGATTCTGAATAATCTCCGTTTTCCGAGTTTACATTTATTCTGTAAAGATAAGTTCCGTTAGCTAATTGGTCGCCGTCTTCATCAAGTCCGTCCCAAAAAATTTTAACAAACTTATCCGTAATACCGTATTCCTGAATCTCTTTGATTTTTCTTCCGTAAACCGTGTAAACATTTATTCTAACATTTATCGGCTGAGTTAAATTATGCTGGAAAGTAAAGTAAGTTCCACCGCTAAAAGGATTCGGGAAGTTTACAATATTTTTTACAGTTAAGCCGTCTCCGCTTACAACCGTGAATTGACTTTTTTTCAATGAAAGATTATTGAAAACGTCCCATGCCTTTACGGTAATAGTGTAATCTCCGGGTTTGTATTCATAGAAATTATACTTAATCTCTCCCGATTTTCCGCCTCTATCGAGATCACCGATAAAATAATTTGTGAAATCGATAGGGTTTTCTTCGTCGTCATCAATAATACCTTCCAACTTATGTCCCAAGCCTAATCCGGAAGTATTTATTCCGGTTTCATCTTCAAGTTTTGCATAAAAACTAAAATCGGGATTAACCAAATAACCGTTTTCATCGGAAGTGTTATCGTAAAATATTTCTATTGAAGGTCCTTGCCCGTCGTTAATTCGAGAAGTATCGACGCCGGAAACCTTAATCATATCGGTACCGCCAATTGCGTCTGCATTGTCATTAAAAAAGTAAGCCGTTACTTTTCCGTTTGCGCTTCCGTATGAAATATCTTTAGGCACAACAAACCGCGTAACAAACTTTCCGTCAACAACGCTTGCTCTACCTTTGTAAAGAATTCCCCCTTCCTCGTAAATGTGATAATTCCACTCGGGAATTTCAATTCTTCTGCGGGCATCATGAACAGTAATAATAGCTTCACCGGTAAAAGCTGAGGTTGAATCCAAAACTTCACCGGCAATCGATACATCACCGAGCGCTTTAATTACAGCGGGATTATTCTCTACCGAAGCGCCGTTAACCGAATCAATCTTTCCAAGCATTCGTGGTTCAAGCAATCTCAAAGTCGGCACGGAAAGAAGGGAAAACTTTTCCGTATTGGATGACGGGTTGAGTACTTTGGCTTTGAAGAATGCCCAGCCGATACGATTAGGCAAATTATTAGAATCTCTTTCAGAAACAAGGAAATGATAAAAATCTTCGTTTAATGCCGCATTGTTTGGTGAGAAAACGGGTCTGTTTGAAGCGAATGAACCTATTGCGCCGCCATCGGGTTTAAGCAGCATCTTTTCCGCTCCGCTTTTTTTAGTCGGATCGTCCGACCTTCCGAAATCACAAGTCGCGGCGGAAAGGAAAAAATAATTCTTATTATTCAGCTGAGGCACGGTAACATCGCTGATAAAAACTCTTTCGTGCGTAAGCACATCGGGATTTCCGTGTCCGTAAAAATTAAAGATTAAAGTGCCGTCGTTAATAGCTTCGACAATCGCTTTATTCACAAGGGGTTTCCTTCTTCCCAAACCGGTAACTACCGTCGGGTATTGTATTAAATAAATTTTATCTTGTTCAAAAAATATCGGAAGCTGCGAAGATAAAGATTCCGAACGATATGTATGTTCGTTTCCGTCGTCGCCGTGTGAAGTTAATCCGTCATCGGCAAGAAGAGTAATCTTACTTCTCCATTCGGAAAAATCGGTGTTGTTTTCGTAAGAAATCAGTTTGTCGATATAACCTTCGGCTACTTCATTATTTTCAACAGGAAGACGCGCAACCGCCAAATCGACTACCGCATCGTTACCGTCAACCATGGCATAATAATCGTCTGTAAAATAGGAATTGACTTCATAAAGAGATTCATTAGATTCTCTCATGGGAATAAGATTGTTGTTCTTATTCTCAGTGTTAAAATAATCGTAGCTTCCGTTTCCGAATAATAAAACATATTCTGGTTTAACGGAGGAATTCAGATATAAGTACCGGATGAAATCTCGAATTGCCCCCGGATCAAACGCGCCGCATGAAAATTCGTTAAAAATATCATCCGTATAAAAAAGAGAAGTAGGAACGGAATTAGGCGATTCGTTATTGAGATAATTAACAAGTTTTTCGGCAGAACTTTTAAGAGAACGATTTGCAATAACAATTGATTTTGTATTAGGAATGTTTCCTCTTAAATTTGAGTTGGCAACGGATTCAAAAGCTCCTGCGGCTTTAACTCCGTTTGTTGTAAAAGCTGCAAATTTATGAACGTTGTTTGCAGTGAATGATTGATAAAATGATGCGCCTCCGTTATTATCGGTAAGAACTTCAGGTGAATAAAAATCCGAAAAATCGGTAACGTCAAGTACGGTTACATCAGGCGAGGAAAATCCGCTTAAATTAAATTTAATTTGTGCAGTTGTATCTTTTGAAAAGAAAACTAAAAAATCATTCTTAGGTTTCAGATATGATTTATATTGAATTTCAAAATAATCAAGAGCGCCGTTTTTATCTGTCGAGTTTGCTTCAAACGTAAATTTAAGATTGCTTTTATCATCAGTCAAACTTCCGTTAAAAGAAGCGTTTCCTTTAATATATTTTCCGAAAACATGACTGTTTGAGCCGTATCCGAGCAAGTTTGTCGAAAGGATTGTATTACCGCTTTCGGAAATCGTAAAATAGACGGATGGTGAAGATAAATTTGCAACGGCATAATTATATTTTATCTCACTTCCCGGCACTCTATTGTTAAGCGTATTACTAAAAGATTGCGTTCGTTGTGAGTAGGAGAAAGACTCGCCTAAGAACATTCTACCCGATTTAATTACATTAAAAAGATCTTTTTCATGATATAAAAATGCCATCGTAGTGTTCTGTTCAAAATAATCCGTACTCGGAGATGCAGCTCTTACACTAATACGTTTACCTTCACTTCCTCCCCAGGTTATCCAATAGTAATTTTTCTTTGAAAACCAATTATGACTTCTTAAAATTTTGCGGCGCTGCGGATCATGCTGAAAAAAGTCCGAGCCGTGTCCGTAAAAGAGAAGATAATCACCCGAGTTCAGAACTCCGTCCGAATCCCCGACAAAAATAATACTGTTCTCAACCAAATCTTCAGGGCGCTGCGACGTAACACCTTCCGGAACATTTTTGCCGCCGTTGTTAAATATTTTTATCGTCCTAGGGTCGTCGTTTGCCGGATCAAAGCCCAAAGAAATTAGTTTATTGTAATCAATTTTATAAATACCTTCTTCCGTCACATTTGTTCTAAACCAAACACCGGAAGCAAGAACACTGTTCTGCAAAGTCTTGGAACGTTTAGTCCTTCTCATTCCCCAATTTTTTGCAAGTGAGTAATTAAGAAGAACTCCGGAAAGCATACTGTCTTTTATTTTTTCCGCCGTGCCGCCTTGTTTGAAAGTTATTTTTAGTTTTAGAGATTTTAATTTTTTGATCTCATTTTTTGAAGAATTAAAAAGTATCGGAAAAATTCTGTAAGATTCAATTCTTAAACCGCGAGATATTCCTTCACTATTTTTTTCAACCCATTTAACATTTTGAAACGAATTGTATAATGAATCATCGAATTTGTCTTTTTGTTTTTCTTCTCCAATTTCTTCCCACGGCAGATATTTTTTTATTCTTCCTTTTTCGATAGTATAGTTAGCACTTAAAATTTCAATTTTACTTCCGAATTGCGGAACGCCTATTACAAATGAAACCGAAGGAATTTCCGGCTGTCCGAATTTCAAATTATCAAGCGAGGAATTTTTCACCTTAACTTGATAAAAACCATCTTTGTTCTTCTGGAAAAAGTCAAATTCCGGAGTGTATTCTACAACAAGATATTCCGAAGAGGAATTGAGTACCTTTACACCGTTTTGAGGTTGGGCTTGACTGATACAAAAAAAGAACACTAAAGCTAAAATAATCTTGTTACTCATTTATACCTCTTCAATTAAAAATAAATATTTAAAATGGTTAAAAATAAAGTAACAATTCCGCTATAGTATTCCTTTGTATTATTTGTAAGACGCAATTTAAGTAACTTTTCAATAGTTGTCAAGATTAGTTTGCATGAATCAAAATATTCTTACTCTTCCGGATCAGGTTTGCTTTCTTCATACTCTTTCAAATATGCCAAGTAATTCAGCAAAGTATCTTCAATCGGGGCATACTCAATATAGTTCATTAATTGCTGACGAATTTTCGATGCGCCGTACATTCCTTTTAAATAGCCGGAATAAAATTTACGAAAAGGGATAACGGCGCGCCTTTCACCTTTCACTTCAATTTCATATTGCAAATGCCGAAGAGCGGCTTTAATACGCTCCTCCTTTGTTATCGGACTTTTTATTTCTCCGAATTCCAGCATCTCCTTCCCTTCTCTAAAAATCCAAGGCTGCCCGATTGCTCCACGCGCAATCATTACGCCGTCTGCATCGGTTTCGTCAAATGCCCGTTTAATATCTTCGGCGGTCATAACTCCTCCGTTCAATATCACGGGGAAATCGACTACCTCTTTAATTCTGTTAATCCAAAACCAAGCGGGGTCGCCGGAATGCCCTTGCTTTCTCGTTCTGCAATGAACCGTAAGCGCTTTAGCTCCGGCATCTTCAATTCTTCTTGCGACGTCAAGAATTACAATATTATCATCATCCCAGCCAAGTCTTGTTTTTACGGTAACAGGCAAGTCAACGGCTTCGACGATTGCACGAACCATTTTTTCCATAAAAGGCGGGTCTTTCAGCAAACCGGCGCCTGCGCCTCTGTTTGCCACTTTCTTAACCCAACATCCGGCGTTGATGTCAATTAAGTCGGGATTTTCTTTCTCCGCAATCCGAGCCGAAACAATCATCGGTTCAAGATTCCCTCCGTAAATTTGTATCCCGATCGGTCTCTCGTAATCAAAGATTTTCATCTTTGCATGCGTTTTCTCATCCTTTCTTGATAAGCCGTCGGAGTTCACAAACTCGGTGTACATTAAATCAGCGCCGTATTCCTTACATAACTTTCTGAACCCGGGATTTGTAATTTCTTCCATGGGAGCTAAAAGCAATGCTTTCTCCAATTCAATTTTTCCGATTTTCAGCATAGCAAAATTTATTTTTATTTATTTTTTCGATTCATAAATTTAAGCACATTTAATTATTTTTTAACACAAAGAAAATCAATCCAAACGTGGCAAATGTAACCAAAGCTCCGGTAATAAAAGGCGCTTCGTAACCAAGATACTGAAACGCCCATCCGCCCCAGAGCGGACCGAAAACTCGGGCGAGCGAAGCTAACGATTGGTTGATTCCCAATATCGAGCCTTGCCTGTCCTGCGGTGCAAATTTTGAAATCATACTTAAAGTTACCGGCTGAAGAATTCCGGTGCCGACCGACATAACCGAAACGACAATTGCCACTCCGATAAAATTAATCCCGTAAGGAATAAATAAAAGTCCAAGCCCCATAAAAACAGTTCCCGCCAAGAGTAAAGTTTTATCCCGAAATTTCTCCACTAATCTTTTTAATCCTACGCCTTGAACCAACGCGCCGACTAATCCCATTATGCCGAAAAGTATTCCGTTTTCTCTATCGGTAAAATGAAAATGCTTGTAACCAATAAGCGCAAATGTTCCGTAAATATTTGCGATAGCAAAAATCAAGATAAAAAAGAGAAAAACCAGAAACCCTACTTTTGGCAATTTCAATACGTCAAGCGCCGCATTAAAATCAAATAATTTGTAGCTTTTGTGAGTAAAACGTAAATGGCTGGCAAGAGATTCCGGTAAAAGGAAAAAAGCAAAAAGTACTGCGGCAAAAGAAAATCCGGCTGAGAGAAATCCTACAACTTCGTAACCGTATTTTGAAAGCATTCCACCGATTAACGGACCGAAAACAAAACCCAATCCGAAAGCTGCGCCGATTATTCCCATTCCTTTGGAGCGTTCTTCCTTTGTAGTTACATCTGCGATGTATGCCTGAGCTACGCCTATGTTACTTCCTCCTATTCCGGCAATTACACGCGAAACCAAAAGAAGCGCAAATGAATTCGTGAAAGCAAAAATTAAATACGAAATTCCATTTAGAAAGAGAGAAACGGTAATTACAGGTTTTCGCCCGATTTTATCGGATATTTTTCCCATAATCGGATTAAAAAGGAATTGCATAAATGAATATATCGCAACAACCATTCCGATTTGAAAATCATTGATATGAATTTCCTTTGTAGCAAAAGTAGGAAGAATCGGGATTAAAATTCCGAACCCGACCAAATCTATAAAAACAGTAATAAAAATTATCGACAAGGAAGATTTTCTTTTTTTACTCAATTATTTTTCTCAAAATTATTTCCTAAAAATTATGACAAGAAGTTAAAATAAAGAAATAAGTCTTCTAATAAAATAAAAGCGGACTTATATTCGAAGTCCGCCTCTATAATTAAAACTATGAAAAATTAAACGAGAGTTAAGTTAGCGAACTTTGCCACCAATGTTTTCATACCGTGACTTTCAAACTGAATGGAAATTTTAGCCATCTCTCCGGAGCCGTCAATCGCCATAATTTGCCCTGTTCCGAAAATTTTATGAGTTACTCTGCTTCCGACTCTATATGTTCTTCTGTCGGCATCAGGATCGGCAACGCCTTTGTACAAATCGTCATAATATGACTTTCTTTTCCTTCCTGAACGCGCATGTGCAATTTTGGCTTCGTCAAGCACCGAAGGATCAACTTCATCAATAAATCTGGATCGGTCCTGATAAGCTACCTCGCCGAATCTGTAACGGGAACGCGCATAAGTAAGATAAAGTTTTTCTTTTGCTCGTGTAAAAGCAACGTAAAACAGACGACGTTCCTCTTCGACGTCGGAGTCGGAATCGAATTTTCTGTTAATCGGGAAGAGATCTTCTTCCAAACCGCTTAGGAAAACAACGGGAAACTCCAATCCTTTTGCGCTGTGAATCGTCATCATTGTAACAAAATTGGCTTCATCTTTCATCTGGTCAACGCCGCTTACAAGGGAAACTTCGGCAAGAAAATCATCAATCGTTGCGCCTTTATTGGTTTTTGTAAAATCATGAATCGCATTTAACAACTCCTGCACGTTCTGATATCTCACAAGAGAATCTTTTGAATTTTCTTCTTTATACATGCGGAGCACTCCAAGCTCATCAACAAGCGCCGAAGTTAATTCGTAAAGAGAAAGTTTATCTTTAAGTTCAATATATTTATTAAGAAGCAATTTAAATTGTTTTACATTTTTCTGAATTCTTTCCTTCACTTCGATAACTTCAAAAATTCTCGCCATTGTAGTAAAAAAGCTAATATCCAATTTACGAGAGAAAGCAAGCATCTTTTCGACAGAAGTATTTCCTATTCCTCTTTGCGGGAAGTTCATAATACGAAGAAGACTTTCTTCATCATTTTGATTTGCAAGTACGCGCAAATATGCGAGTATATCTTTTACCTCTTTTCTGCGATAGAACTCAACGCCGCCTACAATCTGGTAAGGAAGTTTTTCCCTTCTTAAAGCATCTTCCAAAGCGCGGGATTGGGAATTGGTTCTGTAAAGAATTGCAATGTCGTTTAATGAAATTTTTCTCTTCTGAATTTCCTTTTTAATGTTTTTGGCAATTTGAAAAGCTTCATCTTTTTCATCCGAACATCTGATTACTGAAATTTTTTCTCCCTCGGGCTGTTCGGTCCAAAGATTTTTTTCAATTTGATTTTTATTATTTACGATTACGGAATTAGCGCCTTTAAGGATATTTGCCGTAGAACGATAATTCTGTTCCAGTTTGAACATTTTTGCATTTGAAAAATCTTTTTGAAAATCGAGCATGTTGGAAATATCCGCACCGCGCCAGCCGTAAATACTTTGAGCGTCATCGCCGACAACACATACTTTAATACGCTGTGAAGTCAGCATTTTTACAAGCTCGTACTGCGCTCTGTTCGTATCCTGATATTCATCCACAAGAATGTAACGGAACTGTCCGCGATAACGGGATGCAATTTTCGGATTCTTATTGAAAAGTTCAATCGGCTTTAACAGTAAATCATCAAAATCCATTGCATTGTTTTCGCGCAAACGGCTATTATATAGTTCGTAAACTTCGGCAAATTTTTCATCAAGGGAAGAATCGGCAAAGTTCTTTCTAAAATCATCGGGAGTAACCATGTGGTTTTTCATATTGCTGATTCTGTGCTGCGCATTGTTTGGCGTAAAAAGATCTGTAGATATATCCAGCTCCTGCATTACGTGACTGACAAGTGCAACGGAATCGTCTCTATCGTATATAGAGAAGTTCGGTTTGTAATCTAATTTTTCGGCATTGACTCTTAAAATTTTAGCAAAAACGGAATGGAATGTTCCCATCCAAACTTCATCGGCTTTTTTCCCGATAAGTTTTTTAATCCTTTGTTTCATCTCATTTGCCGCTTTATTGGTAAACGTAAGCGCCAAAATAGATGAAGGTTCGTATCCCTTTTCAATGAGATATGCAATTTTATGGGTTAATACTTTTGTTTTTCCGGAACCGGCGCCAGCTACAATTATTTGAGAGTTTTTTATGCATTCAACTGCTTCGCGCTGGTTGTCATTTAGAGATTTTAATATTTTCATATTTCCTCGAATTTTTAGAAGTGCAAATATACAAAAACTGATTTGCTTAACAAAAAAAATAGACCCGTTTAATGCAAAAAAAATGAGTTATCCGGATTTGCCGTTTCGCATAAAGTTAAAAATTACACCGGAACAATCGAACAATTTTGCTGTTGCAGTCTATCTCAGAGTATGTAAACAATTTCATCGTGAAGAAAAGGAAAAACTTTTAATTTGTTATTTTAATTGCTAATCAACATCTTTGCATTTTCATTAATAGCTGAAAAGGAATTTATGAGCGATAGCAACACTCACGGCAGCGGAACTTCATGGCACTTCCCGAAGGATTTTTGGATTGCAAATTTTATGGAGTTATTGGAAAGAGCGGCATATTACGGCTTTTTTATTGTCCTTACATTATATTTAACGGACATCGTCGGGTTTACCGATATTCAGACCGGTTTTATTGCAGGTATTTTTTACGGAACACTTTATTTGCTCCCTCCATTTGTGGGCGCTTACGTCGATAAAATCGGATTCAAGAAAGGACTGATTATTGCATTTTCACTCTTGGCGATAGGCTATTTCCTTCTTGGGGTTTATCATGCAAAAGCTGCGGTTATTCTATTTTTAACTATTTTGTTGGTAGGCGCGTCATTTATTAAACCGTTGATTACCGGAACCGTAGCTAAAACAACTACAATACAAAATCGCGCGCGCGGTTATTCTCTCTTTTATTGGACAGTCAATATCGGCGCTTTCGGAGGAAAAACGGTTGTTCCTTATATTAGGCAGGGAATAGGCTTGGAATATGTAAATTTCTTTTCATCGGCGATGGCGGTATTTGCGTTAATATTTGCAATTGTTGTTTATAAAGAACCGGACACAAGTTACGAAAGCAAAACGGTTCAGGATTCACTCCGCGCTCTTAAAGCCATCTTCTTGAAACCGAGGCTGTGGACTTTAACATTAATTATTACCGGATTTTGGCTTATACAGGGACAACTTTATGCAACAATGCCCAAGTACGTTATACGCCTTCTCGGTGAAGGCGCAAAACCGGAATGGCTTGCAAATGTAAATCCTCTCGTTGTCGTAATATTTGTTGTAGCGGTTACTCAGATAACACGCAACTTAAGAGCAATCAACACAATGATTATCGGAATGTTCATTATGCCGATTTCCGCTCTATCCATGGCAATGAGTCAGCCTACAGGCTCGGCTTATATCAGCTTGTTCGGGCTGCAAGTTCCCCAGCTTACCTTTATGATGATTCTCGGAATTGCAATTCAAGGATTAGCGGAATGTTTTATCTCACCCCGTTATTTGGAATATTTTTCTCTTCAAGCTCCTAAGGGAGACGAAGGATTGTACCTTGGTTTCAGTCATTTACATTCCTTTTTATCCGCTATTTTGGGATTTAGTCTTTCCGGGTTTTTATTAGAGAAGTATTGTCCGGATCCGCGTACTCTACCTGCCGGATTAACCGAGGCTCAAAAAGCTCTTTATTATGCAGACGCGCATTACATTTGGTATTATTTTGTTGCAATTGCCATTGTTGCTGCGGTATCATTATATATCTACAAACTTGTTACGGATTATATCGATAAAAAAAACAACTTGGATATTATAAGCTAATGGGAATAAAACCACTTAGAAGATTCGGGCAAAATTATCTGAACGATAAAAATACAATCGAAAAAATTGCTCGGATATTTGCTCCGCAAAAGAACGATTCCGTTATTGAAATTGGTCCCGGGTTAGGCGCGTTGACGGCGGAGATTCATAACAAAGTTAAAAATTATGCAGCCGTTGAAATCGACAAAAGAGTAATTGAGACGTTAAAGGAAAAATTTCCGGGAGTAACTATCTTAAATGCGGATTTCCTAAAAACGGATTTCGGCATAATTCCCTTCCCTCCCGAATATCGGGTAATCGGAAATATTCCTTACAACATCACCGCTCCGATACTTTTTAGATTAATCGAATACAATTCTCTTTTTTATGATGCTTTATTAATGGTTCAATATGAAGTTGCCGAAAGACTTACGGCATCTCCGAACAGTAAGCAATACGGATTGCTAACCGTAATCCTAAATTATTTTGCGGATGTTAAATTGGAATTTAAAATTTCGCCTAATGTTTTTTATCCCAAGCCGAAGGTGAGTTCGGCAATTATTTCATTAAAGTTTACGGAAAGAAATCCTAAAGTCGAGGAGGAAAAACTCTTTATAGCTTTGGTTAAAGCGGCATTTGCTACAAGAAGAAAAACCTTAAGAAATTCTTTGAAAAATAGTATCTTTAAAAGTTATTTAAATTTGGATTTACCCGTTAACCTTAACAAACGGGCTGAAGACTTAACAGTTAACGATTTCGTAAACTTATCTAATTTTATTAGTCGAAATTATGCCGGAAGATAAAACGCAGCCAACGATAAAACAAGTAATACAGTTTGAGCCTGAACTAATTGAAAACATCGAACATCTTATTGATATTCAAGCTGTTCAATCGCTGAAAAACATCTTCCTTGATATTCACCCCGCCGATTTAGCCGAAATAATTAATCATCTTCCTTTTGAAAAAGGGCTTTATTTATTCCGCCTATTCGATACGGAAACTGCCGGCGACGTACTAACCGAAGTTGACGAAAACATTCGCGAGAAACTTCTTGAAGTTCTCGGGACTAATAAGCTGACGGAAATTATAGACGAACTTGAAACGGACGATGCCACAGATATTATTGCCGATCTTCCCAAAGATGTTCAGCAGGAAGTTTTAAGTAATATCGACGAGGAGGATTCCGAAGATGTTAAAGAACTCCTTAAATATCCGGAAGACACCGCCGGCGGAATTATGTCCAGCGACTTCGTATTCGTTTACGAAGACCAAACAATCAACGATGCTATTGATAAAGTCCGCGAAAATGCCGAAGAGTTTGAGCATATTTATCATGTTTACGTTCTTACTCGCGAAGAAAAGCTGCTCGGTTTCGTATTACTGAAATCGTTACTGATTTTCTCCCGACACACATCAATACGTGATGCCATCGAAGAAGATTTAATTTACGTTTATCCCGAAACCGACCAGGAAGAAGTAGCGCGCGTCATGGAAAAATATGATCTCGTTGCTCTTCCGGTTGTTGATCACCAAATGCAAATGCTCGGGCGAATAACAATTGATGATATCGTTGACGTTATTCACGAAGAAGCTTCGGAAGACATCCAGAAAATAGCCGGCGTTACCGAGGAAGAAGAAGCCAGCGACACCGTTTTAACTATTTCGAAAAGCAGATTGCCCTGGTTATTTGTTAGTTTATTCGGTGAAATGATAAGCGCTTTAATACTTTCGACGTTTCACGCTTCTTTGGAGGAGTTTATCGTTGCAAGTTTTTTCATCCCTGTAATCATGGCGCTCGGCGGAAGCTCGGGTAACCAAGCTGCAATTATTACAGTGCGTGCAATCAGTACGGGAAACTTTTGGCCGAGTCAAACATTTAAAAAACTTCTTAAAGAGTTCGGCGTTGCTAACTTGAATGCTCTTGCGCTTGGAACCGTACTGCTTCTAATAACTTTTCTCTTTTTTGATACGAATATCCATTTCTCATTGCTGTTGGCGGGAACACTTTTTATCATTTTAAATTTTGCTACAATTATCGGCGCAGCGATTCCTATTTTTCTTAATAAGGTTAAAATTGATCCGGCAATTGCTACCGGTCCTTTTGTTGCGACCATGAACGATATTTTCGGACTTCTGATATACCTCTCACTCGTTACAATCTTTTTCTCGTAAACTATGCTGCAGAAATTTAAAGAACTGTTTCTCAAAATAAATGCCGCTAATTTATCGGTAATTCTTTTCCTCCAATTGCTAAATATCGTTTCAATCATTTATTATGATAGAATTCCCAATGCTTTAATAATTATCGGAGTAAACGTAATAGTTACAATTGTTATTTTTTTCATTTCGGAGAAGATCTCAAAAAGTGAAAACAGATTCTATTATTATTTTAATTATTGGTATTTACCCATTCTGATAATGATAATTTTTAAGGAACTTTTTTTTATTGTTGATCCGGTTCAAGGTGTGATATTCGACAAATATTTAATTGCTGCAGATCGGTTTACTTTTGGAGGTAATCCGGCAGACTTTTTATATCATATTTCAGCCCCGATAATCACCGAACTGCTTCAACTTGCTTATGTAAGTTACTACTTCCTTCCTATAATTCTCGGTTACGAACTCTACAAAAAGAATCGTAAAATTGAGTTGGAGTACTTAATGTTTCTTGTAATGTTCGGCTTTTTTATTTCATATTTAGGTTATCTTTCTTTTCCCGCAGTCGGACCGCGATTTACAATTTTCAATTTTTCAAATTTAGATAAAGAGCTGCCCGGCGTTTTCTTTACACATTTTTTAAGAGATTATATTAATTCCGGCGAGGGAATCAGCCCCCACACACTATTCCCTATTAAGGTTGTCGAAAGAGATGCTTTCCCAAGCGGACATACCGATATTACTCTTCTCGTTTCCTATCTTGCAATTGTTTTTAACGCTAATTCCAAAAAAATTATACTGCCTATCGGATTTTTAATTATCTTTGCGACAGTTTATTTGCGTTATCATTATGTCGCGGATTTGATTGCGGGAATTGTTTTTATGATATTTACAGCTTGGACGGGATATTACCTCTTTAATGCGTGGCAAAAGAAAAGGAATTGTAACACAATTAGTTTAGGAAAAGATGCAGATTAATATTGACGAAAAGCAAGAATTAGTAAAAAGTGTTTTCGACCCGATTGCAAAAAAATATGATTTGCTCAATCATTTACTCAGTTTCGGAATTGATATTTATTGGCGTAGAAAAGCTTTAGCGTTAACCAAGATTCCGAAAGATTCTCACTTGCTCGATGTTGCCTGCGGCACGGGTGATTTTTCGATAACGGCAAAAAAAATCGGCGTATCCAAAATTACCGGTCTCGATTTATCTATGGAAATGCTAAAAGAATTTCATAAAAAATCAGATTGGTCAAGAGGAAATATTGTTCAAGCAGTTGCTGAGAAAATGCCTTTCGCTGAAAAATCCTTCGATAATATCACGGTTGGATTCGGAGTAAGAAATTTTTACGATATTAAAAAAGGTTTGGAGGAATTTTACAGAGTTCTTAAACCGGGCGGCAAAGCAACCGTTTTGGAATTACGCCTTCCTAAACATAAATTTTTCAAACTGCTTTATAATTTTTATTTCAATAAAGTCTTACCAATAATCGGGAAAATAATATCGAACAATGATGTTTCATATACATACCTTCCGAATTCCGTAGCCCTATTTGATAAGCAAGTTAAAGTAGATAAACTGATGCAGGAAATCGGCTACAATAATGTTGAAGTCCACAGATTTACATTCGGTATTGTGCAGTGCACAATTGCAGAAAAATAAAAAAGGAAGCATATTGCTCCCTTTTTCGGATTAAACTATAATCACCCTAATTTGTTTTTTGCATAACATCAATTATCGTTTTCACTTCCTCAACAAGCTGATCGGTATTACCCGAAAAGCCGATACTTCTCATTTTAATATTGCCGTCCTTGCCGATAAAAACTTTTGTCGGAATTCCGGTTACCTTATATTCAGTAACAACTTTATTCTCCGAATCAATTAAAAACTCCAAATTGTAATTATTCTTCTTAGAAAAATCCTTAACATTCTGAACCTTATCTTTAACATTTTCCCACGTATTAATAAATAAGAAAACAACATCTTTCGAGTTTTTAAATTCGGTTGCTAACTTGTTCATAGCCGGAAATGAACGAAGACAAGGTCCGCACCAGGTAGCCCAAAAATCCAAAACAACAATTTTGCCCTTCAATGAAGAAAGAGAAACATCTTTCCCTTCCAAGTCCTTTAGAGTGAAATCGGGAGCATGCTCATTGACCATTTCCCCTTTGATTTTCTCAATCAACATCTGTTTTGCAAGACTTTTATTCTTATTGATATATTTTTCAAATCCTTTATCCGATTTATACACTCCAATAAATGCAGTGCGCAAATCTTTAATCATTCCGCTTGTCGCATTACCTTCTTTAATAAATTGTTCTCCTCGAGTAAGAGCTTCTTTAAAAGAATCCTCTTTTACCAAAGCATGAATATAGGCTTGAAGTAAATCCGGTAATACGTTATAATTTGTAGTATTTACAACAGCTTTGCTCAACAGATTTAGCGCCTTTTGATTATTGTTTTCCTTTAAAAATATTTTTGCGAGACCATATTGATTTTTTCCGAGATAATATTTTATTTGAGCTTGATACTCACTTAGAGACATATCTTTCGGCAAAGTTTTGCTTAAATCGGCAAGCATTTTCATAGCGTGCTCCCCTCCGAGAGAATATAACATTTCGGCGGTTGCTTTATCTCCGTTCTGTAGCAATTGATCACCGGCAAATACAAAATAATACGGATGAATATGATTTACATTTTGCTTAAAAAACATGATAATTTGTTTTGCATCTCCGGTTTTGGCAACGGAATATGCAGCGCCGTCGTATAAATCATCTAAATTTTCAACGTTAGGAAATTTCCCTGCTATTTCTTTTAACAGAGTTTCTTTCTTTTTAGGCTCTCTTTCCATTCTAAACTTGGAAATTAAATCTTGCTCCGCAACTTTTCCATTAGGGAAAGTTTTAATAGCCTCATTTTTATATTTTTCCGATTTTGCATTTTCTCCGATATTTCCGTACCAAGTCCAAAGCAACAAATAATCATCTTCATTCTTATTCTTTTTCACCCTTATTTTTTCAAGTTCGGACTTAATCATTTTCTTTGCGGCAACTTTATTTTTCTTCCACATAGCCTCAAAATAATTGTCAAGATACTTATTCTTAAGTTCCGGTTTACTTTTAAAAGCCGAATCAAATGCGTTTAATGCTTTTTCAAAATCCCTTGCCATTCCGCCAACTCTTCCCCAGCCTGTGTAGGCAATCCCCAAGTCGGCTTCAGCTTCCGGCGATATTTTACCCGATTTATCCGAAAACAAAATAAAATATCCCTTTTGGGAGTTATTTTCCTCTTTTTCATCTCCGTCTGTAAATTTTATTATTACGCCTCTACTTTCTACGGGAGTTTTAATATTTGCTTTCCAAATGTTCAAATCTTTTTTT
>CAYLYR010000022.1:2131-18459 GCA_964387835.1 uncultured Melioribacter sp. | reverse complement strand
TTCCTTCGCTCAAAACAATTACAAAGAAAGCCGTTCGCCGTCTGCAGGCAATTGAGGAGTACACCGATGTCGGGGCAGGCTTTAACTTATCGATGCGTGATTTGGAAATTCGCGGCGCGGGGAATTTACTCGGTACGGAACAAAGCGGCGCCATTAACACTGTTGGGTTTGATTTATTCCTTAAGCTTTTAGATGAAGCAATTAACGAACTGAAAACCGATGAATTTAAAGAGGAATTCAAAGAACTTCCCGAGCACATCAACAGAACGGATACGGTTATCGATACTTATTTTGAAATCGGAATTCCCAAAACGTATATGCCTAACCAAGGAGATCGGCTGGGCTTTTACACATCATTATTTTCCATGGTAAATATTAATGAACTTGACGAGATTAAGGAAGAGATGAAAGACCGTTTCGGGCGGCTGCCTGAGATGGCGCAGAGGATGATGGCTGCTGCGGTAATTAAGTTTTACTCCTCATACTTAAACTTTGAACGAGTGATAATTATGGAAAGAAAAATTGTAATCGTTCTTCCCAAAGGAGAGGATAAACTTTTCTACGAAACTAAGTTTCCCTCTCTTATTAATTTAGTGATGAATGAAATCGGGAAGAACTTTCAGCTTGTTCAGAATAAAAATTCCATTAAACTTGAACTGATAAATAACTTCAAAAATCCCGAAGAAGTATTGTCCTACTTAGTGGGATTTACAAAAGCGTTAAAAGATAAATTGATTAACGGCTAAATAGTATTTTAATCTGAAATCCATTGGCATCTGGATTTTTCTCCACATCGATATTATTTAGCCTTAATAGCGTATAAAAAAGTTGTATGTTTTTTAGGATTTTAGTTAACTTTGATGAACAAAAAATCACACTATGGAATCGCTGGAAAATAAATCAAAAAAAGAGCTAATTGAGATAATTCGGAAATTAGAGAAAAAGGAAAAAGAAAACTCAGTTTCCGATTTTTTAATTTCCGCCCCGTTGGTTAATGATGTTGTAAACCATCTTCCTTTTCCTATCTATTTTTCCGATGGGAACAAGAATATAGTTAACTATAATAAACCTTTCGGTAACTTATTCGGATTACCTCCGACCGAGAAAATATTCATTCCTTTTAGCAGACTGAAAAGTTTTACATCCGATGAAGCTTACGAGTTTCTGCATTCATTAGAACAAGAAGTCCGTGTAAAGTCCACAAGTGATGTTATCATCCCGATTTATTCCGAAAACAAAGAGCTTTATTTTAAAATTTATTTCGCTCGAATAACCGAAAAAGATAAGAGAATAAATATCGGGACAATGCTTGACGTTACGGAGCCGCTCTATCTTGAAGAAGAAATGATGAGAAGCTTGGAAGAGTTGGCGGTCAATAGAGATATGGCGGAAGATCAAGCCTATCAGTTCATCGAATTAAATCGGAGATTAGAAGAGTCCGAAGCTATGTTAAAACAAGCTGTTGCGGAAAAAGATAAGTTTTTCTCAATAATTGCTCACGATTTGCGCAGCCCGTTTACCGCGCTGCTCGGCTTTTCGGAAATATTAGCCGAAGAGACCGATGAGCTTTCCATAGAAGAGATTAAAGAATACTCAACTTACTTGAGGGATGCAATTCTCGGATTATATAAATTACTCGAGAATCTGTTAACGTGGTCCCGCTTACAGCGCGGCGCAATCGAGATGGAAATAGTTGAGGTTGATATTTACGAATTGATAATAAGTATTTTTGCTGTATTGAGAGTGAACGCCGAACAGAAAGGAATTCGTTTTGAAACAAATCTCCATTCCTCTTACTTGATAAAAGCCGATAAAATGATGATTGAAACCGTAATCAGAAATTTGGTTTCAAATGCGCTTAAATTTACAAATGCGGGCGGACTTATTTCGGTGCTTGTTGAAAAGGAAAACAAGTTCGTTAAGATTTCGGTTAAGGATACCGGCGTGGGAATGCCTGAAAACATTAGAGAAAAGCTATTTCATGTTGACAAGCACGTAACTACACGAGGGACAAACGACGAAAAGGGAACCGGACTCGGACTAATTATCTCGAAAGAATTTGTAGAAATGCACGGCGGCAGAATATGGGTAGAAAGTGAAGAAGGAAAGGGGAGTACTTTTATATTCACAATTGCTGAGGAGTAATTGGCAATTTTACTGTTACTTCTTACAGCCGTAGCTTATCGGCTCACTTCTGTTTCATTTCATGTTCATTTACTAATCTCTTGACTTTTCCTTAATAATTATTAGATTCAAACGTTCAATTAATGATTAACGTTAAATATCAAATAAAATTACAATATGCTTCAACACGAAATAAAAATACACGATAAAAAACAGTTTGAATTAAAGCTCCATTATAATTTTAGAAAGGATAAAAGAAAGGGAGAATATTTTATTGAAACATACTTCTTTGTTCCCAATGTACTCGGTATTAACAGACATTCTTTTCATAAAAAAAACTTTTACGACAGCATTAAAAATTATATCCGTTTTGCAACCCCGAGATTTTCACTCCTTGAACTCACAACTAAGCAAAATTCACCATTAAAAAAATTATCGGAATTAGTTAAAAATTTTAATGGGGAAAACACACTCAAAGAGATTGAGGAAATTGAAGCTGCAATTAAAATATTAAATGTGGTTTTTGCCGCAACAATAAGAACACATTTTTTGGAAATGAGAGAAAAGAACGAGGAGGAATTGCGAGATGCTTTGAATGAGTTTGTTGCTCAATCAAAATCGGTTATTGCAGCTTACAGAGAACTCCAACGCTTGATGGAAAGAAGGAAAAGACCAATTGAAGTTTTTGCCTTCGGTGATGAATATTTAAGTTTGGTTATTGAAAAATATTTGTTCTTAATTCTTGAAGAACATAACGAATTTTTGAAAAGCGGAAAGAATAATTTGGAAAAGAAAATTATTGATTTCATAAAGGAGGAAGTGAAACGTAGAGAGGAAACGGGCTATCGCTCGGTAGTTAAAATGGATTCCTCCAACGAAGAAATGCTTTTCAGATTCAGCACCCTTAAAAAATATTTTAGCAGTATTCTTTCGCTCGAAAGAGATGTTGAGCGTGAAGGAACAATTCTCGAGCAGCTTCTTTTTAGTCTTGCCGCAGGAATGGCAATGCTATTTGCTACAGCAGTCGCATTTTGGGGACAAACCACTTTCGGGAATTTAACGATGTCCTTTTTTATCGTTCTTGTTGTCAGCTATATGTTTAAGGATAGAATAAAAGAGCTGCTTCGTGAAATAATGAAAAAAAGCGTTTTTAAATATCTTTTCGATTACAAATACATTCTTTTTATTGATGAAAAAATTAAAATTGGAATTATACGCGAGAGTTTCGATTTTGTTAAGAGAAGAAAATTATCGAAAAAAATAATTAATCTTAGAAACTTATACCGCACAAAAGAGTTTGAGAATGATTTTCAAAAAGAAAAAATAATTCTTTATAGGAAAAAAATTAACCTCAAATCGAAATTTCTTAAAAATATCGAGAAAGATGAACTTAAAACCATTTCGGATATTTTTAGATTTGATGTTTCCCGTTTCCTAAATAAAATGGATGACCCTAAGAAACCTCTTTACGTATTGACTGATAACGGTTTTAAAAAAATATTCGGAAGAAGAGTTTATCATATAAATCTTATTTTAAGAATTATGAGGGACGGCAGCGAGCAGTTAAAACGATATAGATTAGTATTGACAAAAAAAGGTATTGAACGAATTGAGCCGATTGTTGCCGAATAAAAAAATTGTACCCACGGCAGGAATCGAACCTGCGGCCTGCGGTTTAGGAAACCGATGCTCTATCCACTGAGCTACGTGGGCATTTTTGAAATCGAAAATTAATAAAAAAAGTTAAAACGGAAAGTATTAAACTTTTGTTCTGTAACTGTTAATTAGATGTACAGCTTTTTTCAACCATGATTTTTCCTCGGAGGAAAGTTCATTCTTTGCTTTATCGTAAACTTTTATTATCCACCTCAAATTAAGATAATAATTGGCATATTTAATGTTTTTCCTAAATTTTGATTTGTCTGATAGAACAACCTTTGAAAACGTTACCAACGCTTTTAGATTATAAGCTAAAGGAATATCTTTACTGTTAGCTAAATCAATTAACAAATTGATTAGCTCATTATGTTGTGTAACGGCTTCAAAAGCCATATCCATCGCAGTCTTTACAAGCTCTGTTTCTCCTATCGCCATTAAAAATCTATTGGACCCGATTTCAATTAGCTCCTTAATGTTTTTTTCCGCTTCAAGAGGTAGGTTAACCGCTTGGGAGTAATATCTCTGAGTGGCAATAAAAACAGCCTCGTGCAAATTTTCTTTTGCCTTTTCACGCTTGGCGTTATCAATTGATAAATCATTAATAATTTTAATAAGTTCTACGTAATCGCCCTGTTCCGTAAGTTTTTTTATCGGAACGTTTTTTGCCGGTTTCCCGTAATTGGCTACCGTATCCCAGCCGTCGAAACCTGCCGCATCTTTTTTGTGCAGTTTTCCTTTTGCGCGATTAATTACTTCTTCATCCTCTTTGTCCGTTGTCATTACTTGAAGATTGTTCAGAGTCAGTTTTTCGAGGAGTTTATAATAATATTCAATGTTTACTTTGAAGGAAACTAAATAATTGTTTTCGATTTTATCGTAAGTAAGCTCAGTGATTTTTGAGTTTGAATAAGATAATTTGAAAACCTTAAAGACGGATTCCAACTTATCCTTATCCTTTATCCGTATTTCCATAAAAACAGGTTTCAGCTCTTCCATAAATCCATATAAATATTTTTAATAGTGCAAAATACTCTTAATGAAGGAAAT
Organism: uncultured Melioribacter sp.; assembly: GCA_964387835.1. Classification (GTDB taxonomy): domain Bacteria; phylum Bacteroidota; class Ignavibacteria; order Ignavibacteriales; family Melioribacteraceae; genus WGAL01. Next base: position 13,629 of record CAYLYR010000022.1, on the reverse strand, counting down.
TTGCGAAAAAAATATACTAATAAAAAAATAAAATAAATAAATAATAAATTGAAATTCGCCTTCTATTATCATAGTTTTAAACGATGCAATTAAAAAAAAAGGAGAACTTAATATGACTGCAATAGTAGATGTTTTCGCACGTGAGATATTGGATTCCCGAGGGAATCCGACAATTGAAGTTGATGTACTTTTAGAATCGGGCGCATTTGGACGCGCGGCTATTCCAAGCGGAGCTTCAACCGGCGAACATGAAGCCGTTGAACTACGCGACGGAGACAAAAGCAGGTACAACGGTAAAGGTGTATTAAATGCCGTAGATAACGTTAATGAAGAAATTGCCGAAGAAATTTTAGATTGGGATGCTACCGACCAAGTCGGGATTGACAATCTGTTAATCGATTTGGACGGCACTCCGAATAAAGGGAGACTGGGTGCAAACGCTATTTTGGGCGTATCCTTAGCTGTTGCAAAAGCAGCTGCGCAAGCTTTGGGAATGCCTCTCTATCGTTATATCGGCGGAACAAACGCTAAAACTCTTCCTGTTCCTATGATGAATATTTTGAACGGCGGAAAGCATGCCGACAACACTGTCGATTTTCAAGAATTTATGATTCTGCCTCACGGAACCGATAGCTTTGCCGAAGCACTAAGAATGGGCGCTGAAACTTTTCACGCATTAAAATCGGTACTAAAAGCTAAAGGCTACAGCACTTCCGTTGGAGACGAAGGCGGTTTTGCTCCTAACCTGAGAACAAATGAAGAAGTTCTTGATTTCTTAGTTGAAGGAATTATGAAAGCCGGCTATAAACCGGGAGAAGATATTAGCATTGCTCTTGACCCTGCTTCAAGCGAAATGTATTTGAGCGATAAAGGTTTGTATCAATTCTTTAAATCCGATAAGTCGGAAAAAACCTCCGATGAAATGATTAAGATATATGAAGAGCTTGTAAAGAATTATCCGATTGTTTCCCTTGAAGACGGCTTGGCTGAAGATGATTGGGAAGGGTGGAAAAACCTAAACGAGGCTCTCGGCGGAAAAATACAAATCGTAGGTGATGATATTTTTGTTACGAATCCCGAAAGACTTGCGCGCGGCATCGAAGAAGGAACCGCTAACTCAATATTAATAAAGCTTAATCAAATCGGTACGTTAACCGAAACAATCGATACAATTGAAATGGCGAAAAATGCCGGTTACACTTCGGTTATCAGTCACCGCTCAGGTGAAACGGAAGATACGACAATTGCTCATCTCGCAGTTGCCATGAACGTCGGGCAGATTAAAACGGGCTCGGCAAGCAGAACCGACAGACTCGCTAAATATAACGAGTTAATGAGAATAGAAGAAGAACTTGACATGAACGCAATTTTTCCCGGATTGCTCGCGGTAAATTATTCTGGATAAATTAGTTTAAGTTCATAGAAATAAATTAAAAGCCGACTCGGAAAAAATTTCTTTGTCGGCTTTTTTATTTTATGGGGAGGGAAGTTTATTTTTTCTCAAAAATAAGATTTTCGTTTTCGTCTTTTGCAACAATAATTCTATTTCCTTTATCGTAGTTACCCGAGAGCAATTCTTTGGCAAGCGGATTTACGATATAGTTTTGAATTACACGTTTCAACGGTCTTGCACCGAACGTAATATCGTAACCTACGGAAATCAAGAAGTCCTTTGCTTCTTCACTGACTTCAAGACGAATTCCTTTTTCATCCAGCATCTTTGCTACCCGCTCAATCTGAATATCTACAATCTGCTTGATTTCACTTCTAAGCAGCGGTTTGAACAAGACCACTTCATCCACGCGGTTCAGGAATTCCGGACGAATGGTTTTTCTCAGCAATCCGTCTAACTGAACTCTTATCTCCGAAAGAATTGACTCGTAATTATTTTCATTAAATTCACTTAATTTTTCTTGAATCAAGTGCGAACCCAAGTTGGACGTCATGATAATAATCGTATTCTTGAAATCCACTGTCCGACCTTGATTATCGGTCAAACGTCCGTCGTCCAAAACTTGCAGCAAAACGTTAAAAACATCGGGATGCGCTTTTTCAATTTCATCCAAGAGAACTACGGAATAAGGACGGCGTCTTACCGCTTCGGTTAACTGTCCGCCTTCTTCATATCCCACATATCCCGGAGGCGCACCGATAAGGCGCGAAACCGAATGTTTCTCCATATACTCGGACATATCGATTCTAATCATTGCGTGCTCGTCATCGAACAAGAACTCGGCTAAGGCGCGTGCAAGTTCCGTTTTACCTACGCCTGTTGTTCCGATAAAGATGAATGAACCAATCGGTCTGTCGGCATCCTGCAAACCGGCGCGTGAACGCCTTATCGCATTTGCCACTGCCGAAACGGCATCATCCTGTCCGATAACGCGTTTGTGAAGTTCATCTTCCAAACGAATCAATTTTTGCCGTTCGCTTTCAAGCATTCTGCTTACGGGAATACCTGTCCACTTTGCAACAATTTCGGCAATATCCTCCGCATCTACTTCTTCTTTAAGAAGTTGTTTGCCGCCCTGAATATTTTGTAACTCGTCGGTGCTTTTTTCTAATTCCTTTTGAAGCTCGGAGATTTTACCATATCGAATTTCAGCAACTTTTGCCAAGTCGCCTTCCCTTTCGTATTGATCGGCAGCCGCTTTCAATTCTTCAATCCTGCTCTTAAGAGTTCGGATTTTTTGGATATGGTCTCTTTCTACTTGCCACTGAGCTTTAAGCGTGTTTCTTCTATCTTCAAGCTCTTTCATTTCTTCGGCAATTTCTCCCAAACGTTCGGCGGACTTTTCATCTTTCTCACGTTTTAACGCCTCCTTTTCAATCTCCAATTGCTTAATTTTCCGCTCGAGAGTATCGAGTTCTTCCGGCATAGAATTAATTTCAATTCTTAATTTCGATGCGGCTTCGTCAATCAAATCAATTGCTTTATCCGGCAGAAATCTATCGGCAATATATCTTCTCGATAATTGAACGGCGGCAACTATTGCGGCATCGGTAATTCTTACACCGTGATGAACTTCATATTTCTCCTTTAACCCCCGAAGTATCGAAATTGCATCTTCTTCGGAAGGCTCTTGAATAAGAACAGGCTGAAAACGTCTTTCGAGAGCGGCGTCTTTCTCGATATATTTTTTATATTCGTTAAGAGTTGTTGCGCCGATTGCATGGAGTTCGCCTCTTGCCAAAGCCGGTTTTAAGATATTTGCCGCATCCATTGCGCCGTCTGTTTTTCCCGCTCCGACAAGCTGGTGAATTTCATCGATGAAGAGAATTATCTCACCGTTTGAAGCCTGAACCTCTTTTACTACGGCTTTAATTCTTTCTTCAAATTGCCCCCGGTATTGTGCGCCGGCAACAAGTGAACCGAGATCGAGAGCTACAATTTCTTTTGTTTTAAGATTGTCGGGAACGTCGCCCGATACAATTCTGTGCGCCAATCCTTCGGCAATTGCGGTTTTCCCAACGCCCGGCTCGCCGATTAATACGGGATTGTTTTTTGTTCTTCTTGATAAAACCTGCAGAACGCGCCGAATCTCTTCATCTCTTCCGATAACCGGATCAAGCTTATTCTGCTTGGCAAGCTCATTTAAGTTTCTCCCGTATTTCTTAAGCGCTTCATACGTTTCTTCGGCATTTTGCGACGTAACGCGCTGATTTCCGCGAATATCTTTAAGAGCTGATAAAATCTGCGGCTTGGTTACACCGTTTTTGCTTAGTATTTTTCCTGCGGCGGAATTATCTTCTGCAAGCGCAAGAAGTAAATGCTCGGTCGAAACATACTCATCCTTTAAATTATTCGCTTCTTCAACGGCTTTGTCCAACAAGTTTCCCGAATTTACGGAAAGCTGCTGGTTACCGATTCCGGCACCGGAAACTTTGGGGAACTTTTCCAATTCCTCTCCAACCCGAATTTGAATCTGTTGAAGATTACCTCCGATTTTGTGAATTATCGAAACCGCAACATTTTCTTGGTCTTGAATCAATGCAGCTAAAATATGCAGCGGTTCAACAATTTGATTATTGTAGTTTTGGGCAATTTCAACAGCGTTTTGAATAGCTTCCTGCCCTTTAACCGTCAATTTATTAAAGTTAAAACTCATAATTAATCCTCCTTTTTCTTTTTTTCCTCAAACCACTAATATTATGATTAGTTCCTGAGAAATTTTTCGAGACAATAAAATTGTCGTACACTATGAAAATATTTCATAGACAACCAAATTTTATGAAATAAAATCATATTACTGTCAATATTGTCAAACAGGGTTTGTCCCAAAAATTAATTTTTACCGATACTACAGCAAAATAGCTGCCAACTTTTAATTTCTATTTACTACAAGTTCCAACTTATCGCAAAATGGTTAATTATCAAAAACCTTCTCATTTCCGCGGAGAGGAAAATCTACCGCCAAAAAGCAGATTCTCAATAGAAAAATTTAATAGTAAATCAATTATACTTTATTTTATGAAAACCTCAAAAACGCCCTTATTTTATTAGCTTTTGAAAAGATATTTCCTTAATTACGCAATTGAATAAAACCTGAAATTTCCGTATCTTTCTATGTTAAATTTGGAGAGAAAAAATGCAATTTAAAGTCAATAGTAAAGAACTGGAAAAAGTAATATCAAAAGTTTTTCCTGCAGTCCCGTCAAGAACTCCCGTTCAGATTTTAGAGAACTTTTTGTTCATTCTCGAAGATGGAGTTTTAACTATTTACGGAACCGATTTGGAGATGTCTTTAAAGTCATCGATCAGCGTTGTGTCGGATGGAAATTTTGAAGGCGTAGTTCCCGCACGATTATTTTACGATACAATTCGGTCGCTGGGAGATACTTCACTTGTAGTTAACATTGAAGAACGAAATAGAATGAAAGTCGTTTGGGATAAAGGTGAAGTTACTATTTCATATATAGATAAAAGCGAGTTCCCGGAAATACCGGCTTTCCCGACGGACGGCGGAAAGGATACGCCCCTCTTTTCCTTTTCTATTTCCGGTTTGGACTTAAAATATGCAATCGATAAAACTTCCTTTGCTGTCAGCAAAGAAGAAATTCGTCCGGCTATGATGGGAACTCTTTTTGAGTTTTCCGAGGAAGGTTTAAGATTTGTTGCAACAGACGGGCACAGACTTGTTAATTTACTTTATGAGAACGCTTCTACGAATGAAGAGGGAACTTTTATTGTCGCGGGCAACGCAACCTCGATTTTACAAAGAGTGCTCGATGAGAGAGAGGTAAAAGTCTATTTTAGTAAATCGCATGTTTCATTTATTTTAAATGATTTGGAACTCATCGCACGGTTGATTTCCGAACGTTATCCCGATTACAAAGCCGTTATTCCTTTGGAGAACGAATATACTCTGATGGTTAATCCCAAAGAGCTTCTTTCCAGCGTAAAAAGGATGATGCTTTTCACAACGGGAAAAATGAGGAAAATTAAGTTCACTTTGTCGCCGGATAAAATTTTGCTTGCCGCTGAAGATATTGATTTGGGAGCTTCCGGTAAGGAGGAAGTTGCTTCTTCATACGATGGCGAACCTATGGAGATTGGTTTTAACGCAGGCTATTTGAGTGAAGTGCTTTCTCATCTCAGCGATAATGACGAAATCCATTTTAAACTTCACACTCCGAACAAGGCGGTTACGATTTATCCGAAAGAAATAAAGGAAAATTGGGAAATGGTTATGCTGCTTATGCCCGTGAGGTTAAACAATTAGGATGGTTCTTTCTTCATTGGAGCTTACTAACTTTAAGCTGCATAAACAAACCAGCTTAAAATTTTCAGAAAAGCTCAATTACATTGTAGGAGGAAACGGGCAGGGAAAGACGACAATTTTGGAAGCGATTTATTACTTGTGCACAACTAAAGGATTCGGACAGACAAACGATTTGGACGCAATTAATTTTGAAAGTGATTTTTTCGATATACGGGGTACATTCCGAGACGTAACTGAAAGAAACGTTAGAGTTTATTACCGCAAATCCGAAAGAAAGAAAAAAATCTTCCTCGATGAAAAACAGGTTTTTCGTCCGGCGGATTTTATCGGGAATTTCCCGGTTGTTACTCTCACGCTTTCCGATCACAGCATCACATCCGGCTCTCCATCGGACAGAAGAAGATTTGTCGATTCAATTATTTCACAGTCAAGCGGAGCTTACTTAAAAATTTTATTGGAGTATAACAGAACTCTGAAACACCGTTCCGCATTGCTGCAGAAGATTAAAGAAGATAGAAGCGGATTGTCGGAAACGGAACTTGACGCTTGGGATGAAACATTGGTAAAACTCGGTTCGCAGATAATAAAACATCGTATTGCATTTGCGGTTGAGTTTGATTATTACGTTAAGGAAACATACAAACGAATTATGAAAGAAGCGGAAACTCCCGAACTGGAATATGCCGGATTTGCCGAAAAAATTTTCCCAGAAACTTTGGACGATGATTTCATCTTCGAACTTAAAAAATTAAGAGCTTTGGAAATAATAAGGACGAAAAATCTGTTAGGACCTCATCGGGATGAATACAACTTTTATCTTAACGGAAAGTTGTTAAAAAAATTCGGCTCGCAAGGTCAGCATAAAACTTTTCAGATTGCATTACGTTTTGCTCAGTTCTTCTATATAAAAGATAAATCGGGAAAAACGCCTATCTTTTTAATGGATGATATTTTCGGCGAACTCGATTCCTATCGTTCGGAAAAAATTCGTGATTTTCTTGATGAAGTGGGACAAGCGTTTATTACGATGACAGACTTTACCAAGTACGAAAATCTGCATAAGTTCGATTCGAGTAAGCTGATAAAAGTTGAAAAAGGTTTGATTAATTATGCCTGATGATTTCAAACAAATCGGCGATGTCTTTAATGAAGATGCGTTCAATAAAATACGAGAGGTCGTCAGTCAGAATGAAGTAGTTGAAAAGTTCGGAGAAATTTTTCCCGAGTTCAAGAAAATTGCCCGCGCTAAAAAAGTTAGAAACGGCATCTTATTCTTGCGTGTGGAGAATTCGGTATGGAGAAGCGAGCTTCATTTGAACAAATCGATAATGATTGAAAAAGTTAATAAACACTTTGAGAAAAAAGTAATAAGTAATATAAAATTTATATAATAACAGGATAGATAAAGTGGCTAGTGAAAAAGTACAGAAAGAATATTCGGCAAAGAATATTAATGTATTAAAAGGGTTGGAAGCCGTACGGAAACGTCCGGCAATGTACATCGGAGATGTGGGACCACGCGGACTTCATCATTTAGTAAACGAAGTAGTTGATAACAGTATTGACGAAGCTCTTGCGGGCTACAATGATAAAATTATTGTTTCGATAAACAAAGACGGCAGCGTTACCGTAGAAGATTTCGGACGCGGCATTCCGGTTGATATTCATCCGGTGGAAAAAGTAAGCGCACTGCAAGTCGTTATGACGGTTCTGCATGCCGGCGGTAAGTTCGATAAAAACTCCTACAAAGTTTCCGGCGGTTTACACGGCGTCGGCGTTTCCGTAGTTAACGCTCTTTCGGAATGGATGAAAGTGGAAGTTAAGCGGGACGGAAAAAAATATCAGCAAAGTTATGAAAGAGGAATTCCCGTTACCGAGGTTGAGGAAGTGGGAAAAGTAAAAAAAGATGAGACCGGAACTAAAATAACGTTTATGCCGGACGGTGATATTTTTACAACAACCAAATTTAAGTTTGAAACTCTTGCCGAAAGAATGAGAGAGCTTGCCTACTTAAATAAAACGGTTACAATCGTAATTAAAGATGAAATTGAAGGCGAAGAAGATACTTATCATTTCAAAGGCGGTATCATTGAGTTCGTAAAATACCTTAACGAATCGAGAGATACTTACCATAAGGTTATTTACATCGAAGGTGAAAAAGATGATACGCCTGTGGAAGTCGCTTTCCAATACTCGAGCGCTTATTCTGAGAATGTTTTCAGTTATGTAAATAATATTAATACACACGAAGGAGGAACGCACCTTTCCGGGTTTAGAACCGCTTTAACAAGAACTCTGAACAGCTACGCTGCAAAAAACAATCTTATCAAAGATTCAAAAAAAATAACTCTTACCGGAGACGACTTCAGAGAAGGATTAACCGCCGTTATATCGGTTAAGGTTTTTGAACCTCAGTTTGAAGGTCAGACAAAAACCAAATTGGGTAACGGTGAAGTGAAATCGATTGTTGAATCGATAGTAGGTGAGAAGCTCGGAGAGTATCTCGAAGAGAATCCGAGTGTGGGTAAAAAAATAATTGAAAAATGTACTCGCGCCGCCGAAGCAAGATTAGCTGCACGTAAAGCGCGTGATTTGGTGCGAAGAAAAAATGCTTTGGATACGCTTCATCTTCCCGGTAAGTTGGCAGACTGCTCTATTTCAGATCCGGAACATACTGAAATTTACATAGTGGAAGGGGATTCAGCAGGCGGCTCGGCAAAGCAGGGGCGCGACAGACGCTTTCAGGCAATATTACCACTGAAAGGTAAAATCCTTAATGTTGAAAAAGCAAAGATAAATAAAATCCTTGAGAACAATGAAATCAAGGCGATAATATCGGCTATCGGAGCGGGAATAGGGAATGATTTTGATGCCGAAAAAGCACGTTACGGAAAAGTGATAATAATGACCGATGCCGATGTTGACGGAAGCCATATTCGTACGCTGCTGTTAACATTCTTCTATCGTTATATGAAATCGCTTATTACATCGGGACGCATTTATATTGCGCAGCCTCCTTTATATAAAATAAAAAAAGGTAAAACGATTTATTACGCTTTTGACGATGAAGAAAGAGTAAATGTAATTAATCAGCTTAAAAAAGATAAAGGACTTGAGATTACGGATGACGGCACTCCTAAAGGTGTAAACATTCAGCGATATAAAGGTCTTGGTGAAATGAATCCCGAACAGCTTTGGGAAACAACGATGAATCCGGAAACGAGAACGGTTCTGCAGGTCAATCTCGAAAGCGCTGCGGTTGCGGATAAAATTTTTGAAACCCTTATGGGCGATGATGTTGAGCCGCGCAGAAACTTTATTCAGAAGCACGCAAAGTATGCAAACTTAGATGTTTAATAATTGAAAAAATGAGAATAAATTATGAGTACAATTTTTGAAAAGATAAAACCGAGGGCGTTGGAAGATGAAATGAAAGCGTCCTATATCGATTATGCAATGTCCGTTATTGTAGCGCGCGCATTGCCTGATGTTAGAGACGGATTGAAACCGGTTCACCGACGCGTCCTTTACGGAATGTCCGAACTCGGTTTAACATATAATAAACCGACAAAAAAATCCGCGAGGATTGTCGGTGAAGTTCTCGGTAAATATCACCCGCATGGCGATAGCGCCGTTTATGATTCAATGGTACGAATGGTGCAGGATTTTTCACTTCGCTATCCGCTTGTTGACGGTCAGGGAAACTTCGGCTCGGTTGACGGCGATTCCCCCGCAGCCATGCGTTACACCGAAGCGCGATTAAAACGAATTTCGGAAGAGATGCTTCGCGACCTTGATAAAAACACTGTCGATTTTGTCGCCAACTTTGATGATTCACTGCAGGAGCCTTCGGTGCTGCCGGCGTATTTGCCGAATTTACTTGTGAACGGCGCAAGCGGAATCGCGGTCGGAATGGCGACTAATATTCCGCCGCATAATCTCGGCGAAGTTATTGACGGACTTATTGCGCTGATTCAAAATCGTAGTTTGGAATCGGAAGATTTGATGAAGTTTGTTAAAGCGCCCGATTTTCCGACTGCCGGAATTATCTTCGGTTACGAGGGAGTTAAAAGCGCTTATCTGACCGGACGGGGAAAAATAATTGTTCGGGCAAAAGCTAACGTTGAAACTTTGAAAAACGACAGGGAAAATATTGTTATTACGGAGCTTCCCTACCAAGTTAACAAATCTAACTTAATCGAAAAGATAGCCGAACTTGTCCGCGCCGGGAAGGTGGAAGATATTTCCAACATTCGGGATGAATCCGATAGAGACGGAATGCGCATCGTTATTGAAACTAAGCGCGCTTCACAGCCGGATGTTATTCTCAACCAGCTTTTTAAGCATACTCAGATGCAGGTAACTTTCGGCGTGATTATGCTGGCGCTTGTTAACGGCGTACCGAAAGTCCTTACTCTAAAGGAGATGATGAGCCATTTTCTTGATCATAGGATGGAAGTTCTTATTCGCCGCACCAAGTACGAACTTGAAGCAGCCGAAAAGAAAGCCCATATTTTGGAAGGTTATATTATTGCTCTTGATAATATTGATGAAGTAATCGACACAATTAAAAAATCGAAAGACGTAGAAACCGCCCGTAATAACTTGATGCGCAAGTTCAAACTTTCCGAAGTACAGGCTAAGGCAATTCTCGATATGCGCCTGCAGCGTTTAACCGGTTTGGAAAGACAGAAAATCGAAAACGAATATAAAGAAACGATTAAATTAATTGAACGTTTACGCGGTATTTTGGATAACGAGGAGAGAAGAATCTCAATTATTTCGGAAGAATTGCTTGCCGTTAAGGAACGTTACAACGACCCCCGCAGGACCGAAATAATTTATGATTATAAAGATTTTTCCCTTGAAGATATTATTGCGGAAGAAGATGTTGTAGTAACAATTTCGCATAGAGGATTTATCAAACGCTTTCCTGTAAGCGGTTACCGTAAACAAGGACGCGGAGGCACCGGAGTAACCGGCGCCGGCACCAAGGACGAGGATTTTATTGAACACATGTTCATTGCCTCAACTCATCATTTTATTATGTTCTTTACCGATAAGGGAAAAGTTTACTGGCTTAAAGTTTATGAAATTCCCGAAGCCGGACGTGCGGCGCGCGGACGTTCGATTCAGAATCTTATTCAAAAAGAAAAGGATGAGAACATAACTGCATTTGTTAATGTTAAGGATTTCCCCGACGACAAATATTTGATTATGGCAACCGAGAACGGAACAATTAAGAAAACTGTTCTTTCGGCATATTCAAATGTTCGTAAGGGAGGAATTAATGCAATTAATCTTGTAGAAGGCGACCGCTTAATAGAAGTTAAAATTTCGGACGGTACAAACGATGTTATTATCGGAACTCGTAACGGGATGGCAATCCGCTTTAAAGAAACCGATGTCCGCCCGATGGGAAGAACGGCTACCGGAGTTCGCGGCATTAATTTGAACAAAGGCGATATTGTAATCGGGATGATTATTGTTAAGCGGGATAATACGCTCCTTGTTGTAACTGAAAAAGGTTTCGGAAAACGGAGTAATATTTCCGATTATAGAATTACTCACCGCGGCGGGAAGGGAGTTATTACGGTTAAAACCGGAGAGAAAAACGGAAAACTGATTGCTATGCTCGAAGTTGGCGATACCGATGAATTGGTAATTATTACGACACACGGAATGGTAATAAGACAAGGCGTTAGCTCAATTAGAGTTATGGGAAGAAACACGCAAGGCGTTAAGGTAATTCGTTTGAAAGATGACGATTCGATT
>CAYLYR010000022.1:0-2121 GCA_964387835.1 uncultured Melioribacter sp. | reverse complement strand
GCAATTCCGGAAAACGGACATAAGCATATCGAAGAAGATAACAACGAAAAAGAAGCTAACTTAATTGAATAGAGGTAATAAAATGTCACACAATGAAAAGATTTCATTTGATTCAAAATGTGTCCATGCCGGTATTGGCGAATATGAACACAAACCCGTTGTTCCGCCTATTTATCAAACTTCGACTTTCAAGTTTGAATCGGTAGAACAAGGTTCCAAGCTCTTCAAAGGAGAGGAGAAAGGTTACATTTACACGAGGATGGGAAATCCGACAATTGAAGCGATGGAAGACGCCGTTGCCGCTTTGGAAGACGGTTACAAAGCTCTCGGATGCGGAAGCGGAATGGCGGCAATTCACACGACGCTTGCAACTCTTCTGCAGAGCGGCGATCACGTAATCGTTTCGGAATCTGTTTACGGTCCTACGGCTACTTTAATTAAAAATGTATTAAGCCGTTTCGGGATTACATCCGATTTTATTGAATCTGCCGATTTGGAAAAAGTTAAGGCAGCCGTAAAACCGGAAACAAAAGTGATTTATATTGAAACTCCCGGAAATCCGACGCTTGAAACTACCGACCTTAAAGCGGTTGCGGAAATAGCGCATGCCAACGGCGCTAAATTGGTTGTTGATAATACGTTTATGAGTCCCGCATTGCAGCAGCCTCTTAATTTGGGAGCGGACGTTGTTGTTCACAGTATGACCAAATTCTTAAACGGTCATGCCGATGTTGTAGCGGGAATAATTGTAACCAAAGATGAGGAAACATACCTGCAGCATCGCAAAATGTTAAATCAGCTCGGCGGTACAATTGATCCGTTCAATGCGTTTTTGGTTCATCGAGGAATAAAGACATTATCCATCAGAATGGAACGCCATTCAAAGAATGCAATGAAAATTGCCGAATACTTGGAAAACCATCCGAAGATTGATTGGGTGCGTTATCCGGGATTAAAGTCTTTCCCCTATTATGAAGTAGCTCAAAAGCAGCATAAAGCTCCGGGTGGAATGATTTCCTTTGAGCTGAAAGGCGGATTGGAAGCCGGTAAAAAAGTTATGAATAACGTTAAACTTTGCCAATTGGCAGTCAGCCTCGGCGGTGTGGAAACTCTTATCCAGCATCCCGCTACGATGACACACGCATCAATGGGTAAAGAGGCTCGGGAAGCCGCCGGCATTACGGACGGTCTGGTGCGTCTTTCCGTTGGAATTGAAAACGTTGATGATTTATTGGAAGATTTGGCGCAAGCATTGGATAAAGCTTAATTCGTTAGTCCGCTGTTTTTAATTGTTTAACAAATTACTATTTGGGAGAGGCTTTCTTTCGGGAAAGTTTCTCCGAAATGGTAAACGCCCATGCTGCAAATTGTTTCCGGTATTCACAGCTTACGTTTTTATAATAATTGCGGGAGTAATTAAATATTAGATATAATCCGCAAAAAAAAAGAGTTGAGAAAACCCCAACTCTTTTTCATCTTTCTTAAAATTCAATTAATTATTTCTCTGTTTCCAATTCTTCAAGTTCTTCCATCTCTTCTGTCGATAGCACTTTTTCAAGATCCAAAAGAATTAATAACCTATCCTCCAATTTACCGACGGCGGTAATGTAATCGGTTTTTATTCCCGCTACCATTGAGGGAGCCGGTTCGGTAATGCTTTTTGGAATTCTCAATACTTCCTTCACTTCATCAACAATAAATCCGACCGTATTTTCTTCTAATTCAACAACAATGATTCGTGTTTTATCGTTATGATCTATTACGGGAAGTTTTAATCTTTTTCTTAGATTAACAACAGGAATTATTTTACCGCGAAGATTAACAACTCCTTCCACAAAAGTAGGTGCGTTCGGCACTTTCGTGATTGCGAGCATTCTATTGATTTCCTGAACTTTTAGAATGTCAACCCCGAATTCCTCTCCGCCTATTTTAAAACTCACTAATTGTAGAATATCGTCCATGGCGCTGTCGTTTAATTTTTCTTCCATTTGAACCTCAAAATAATATTTTTGTTTTTAATAAAATTATCGACATAATAATTAAAATGTTTAGTTGTTTTAACGATTTTTATTATTCCTTGTTCCTCTTTCATTTTCCTACTTCAAATATATCTTTTTTTGC
>CAYLYR010000021.1:0-18979 GCA_964387835.1 uncultured Melioribacter sp. | reverse complement strand
GAAGCAATCTCCGATATATTCAGCAATTGTTTTTTTATTCAGGAGATTGCTTCAGCCCCGATTTGTTATCGGGACTTCGCAATGACACTTTTTTTTGTTTTTAAGATTTCTCCCTTCACTTCGTTTCGGTCGGAATGACAGCAAAATTAAAAAATCTGTCATCACGAATGAAGTGAAGCAATCTCCCGTGTTTGCAGCAAAGTTTTTTGTGTTGGATATTGAATTTTACGGAAGGAACAATTTTTTTAACTCGGTATTATTCGGTTTGCCCAATGGTGAATGTGGGATTTTTCTTACCGTTTTAATCTCTTTGGGAATCTCAAATTTTGATAGTTTTTTGAGCAGTAATTTTTTTAACTTTTCCATATCAATTTTTGATTCCGAAACAATCACGGCTACTAATTTTTCCCCCCACTTTTCATCGCTTACACCGAAAGCTTCCGCATCGTTAATTTCATCAATACTTTCGAGTGCTTCTTTTATCTTTCTTAAATTAATATTTTCTCCGCCCGAAATTATAAATTCCGACTTTCTCCCGACAATATTCAGATAACCGTTTTTGTCGAAATAACCTATGTCGCCGGTTTTGAAGAATCCGTTTTCGGTAAAATAATTTTGGGAAGTGTCTAAATATCCGCCGGTAATTTGTTTTCCTTTAACGCAAATTTCCCCGATGCCGTTATTATCGGGATTGTTAATGGTTAACGTAATGCCCGGGAAAGGCTTGCCTGCGGATTCCGGAGCTTCGTAAAAATCATCCGGCGAAAGGATTGTAACCATCGAACCGGTTTCGGTCGAACCGTAAACCTTAAAAACCGGGAAACCCTTTTCAATAGCGCTTTTCATAAGTTTTCCTTTCACCGGTCCGCCTCCGGCAAAAACCGCTCTAATATTTTTATAAGGAGAAACCTCGTCAATCAATTTTATTAAAGTAGTGGAAACAACCGAGAACACCGAAGGCTTAAAAACCTTCACGGCATCTAATATTTCTCGGGATGAGAAATATTTCGGCAGCAGAAGTTTTCCTCCGACGGAGAATGCGCGCCAAATAAAAGCAAATCCGCCGATATGAAAAAAAGGTAGCGAGGCAAGCCATGTCTCCTTATCCGTTATTCTTATTTTTTGTGAGATAGCCTTAATGTTAGCTTCAAGATTGGAGAATGATATCGGAACGCCTTTGGGATAACCGGTAGAGCCCGACGTGAAAATAAGAACGGCAGTTTCATTGCCTTTACGGGGAGAATGTCTTTTGTCCTCCGATTCTTTCAATTTATTCCAATCGATAATCTCAATTTTATCTAATGAAGGTCTTTCCACCGCATCCAAATCCGATATTACCTTTGTACTTTTTAATAGCAGAAAAATATTTTTTAATTCTTCAATTCCCGATGAAGGATTTAGCGGTACGGGAATTTTGCCGCAAAGCCAAACAGAATAGACCGCAACGACAAATTGAAACGGATTTTTAATGATAATAGGGACGTAATCCGTATGTGAAAAGAGACTTCCGATTGTGTGAGAATATTTTTCGGCTTTGTCTTTAAGCTCGCTCCACGTTAAAGTTTCCGAACCGGAAACGAGCGCTTCACTAATTCCCGCAAACTTAACATTCTCTTGAAGCTTTCTCTTTACAATATCTTTCATTTATTCAGCTTCCGAGCATTTTTCTTTTCTCAGATATTTTTCCTTGGAAAATAGAATTCTGTTTCCGATAACTTCATACATTTCTTCGGAATCTTCGTCAAAGATATTTTGAGTGTTGATTCCATGAACGGTTTCCGCCGCCAATAAAGAAGCCAAAGCGTAATTTGTTTCTCTTCCGCAAGCATCCTCAAACGCTGATGAAATAATCAGTTTGGAGTTCCTCTGTTTGTAAAGATCAATAGTTTCAACGGCTTTGGTAATTGAGCCGAAGAAAGCAGGCTTCAAGATTAGTACGCCGCCAATTTCGGAAATTAAATCTACTTCCTCGGTAGAGTTTACCGTTTGGTCGAAAGCAATGCTCCCGGGAAAAAGTTTCGCAAGGCGCATATTTTCCTCAAAACTTTCAGTCGGGTCTTCAACATATTCCAAATCAAACTGTAAGAGCCGTTCGATTTTCTTTGCCGCTTCTTCAAACTGCCAAGCGCCGTTAATATCCAAGCGGAGTTTTACATTATTCGACAATGTTCGTAAAAAACCGAGGCGTATTAATTCGTTTTCAAATGATGAAAAACCGAGTTTTATTTTTAATGTGTCAAATCCATTTTTAATTGCCTCTTCAATCGAACTAAAAAAAGAGCTTGTTTCGCTTGCCGAAATCAAAGCATTCATTTTAATAGGTGCGCTTTTTACTTTATTAATGAATGGTACTTCATTAATCTTTTCCGAATCGATTAACAAATTAACGTAAGCGGTTTCGAAAGCAAATTGAAGCGTGGGAAAAGTAATGTTTCTAATAGCCGAATTGGACGCAAAGTCTTCAAGTGATGAAAAATCTTTTCCTTTCAAACTTTCTGATAGTTCTTCGGCTTTAAAAAAAACCGCGCTTGCTTTTTCAGTAAAAGGAGGCAAGGGATAAGCTCCGCCGACTCCGCAGTTTCCGGAATCACCGAATATTTTTACAGAAATTACATCCCGCCGATTGATTTTTTCCTGAGATGTAAGAATCGGATTGAAGAATTTATATCCCTTCTTTTTTACTATAATCTTTTCGATTTTCACAGCAGTAAACCGATTGCAAATAGAAGTCCGTAGATTGTTGAGAAAATTCCGGTTAAAGCGAGAGTCTTGTTAAGAGGGCTTCCGGTTAAGGTGTAAATCATTCTAATTAATTTAACGGCAAGCGGAATTGAAAGGAGAGGAAGAAAAATCCATAATGAAGTTTGATAATTAAAATATATAAAAAATAACACTGCGTATGAAATAACAATGGAAACTAAATATTGGCTGCGGGCGAATGCTTTTCCGAATCTAACGGCAAGAGTTTTTTTATTCGCCAGCTTGTCTTCATCTACATCTCTGTAATTATTAACGACAAGAATATTTGTTATTAAAAGTCCTACGGGAATTGAAACCCACAAAGCAAGCGGAGAAAATGAGAGCGCTTGAACAAAATACGTTCCTACGGTAGCTACGATTCCGAAAAAGATAAAAACAAAAATATCTCCAAGTCCGTTATACGCAAATGGAAATGGTCCCGCTGTGTAATTAATTCCCGCCGCTATCGATAGAACTCCGATAAGCAGCACAACCCAACCGCCGAGATAAACGAGATATAATCCGAGGAAGAAAGCCGAACCGAAAGTTAAGTATATCGCGCGTTTCATTTCGTCGGGAGAAATCAGTCCGGAAGTAAGGAGGCGCTGCGGTCCGACTCTATCCGGCTTGTCTGTTCCTTTTAGGAAATCATAAAGGTCGTTTACAAAGTTTGTCCCAATCTGAATCAGTAAAGAGATAACAAGCGCAAAGAGAGCGGGCGTTAAGGCGAACTTATGTTCAAAGCCGGCGATGGCGCTCCCGACAATAACCGGAGTAACGGCAGCCGGCAAAGTTTTGGGCCTACTTGCCGTTACCCAAAGATTAAATTTTGAAACATTATTTACGTATGTTTCCGCCACTACGGCACCCTCGGGAATTTTGAGAAATCGGGTTTCCGTTTTTCATTATAGGCGTTGCGTCCTTCTTGCGCTTCTTCGCTCATATAATATAAAAGCGTTGCGTTACCGGCTAACTCCTGTATTCCCGATTGCCCGTCAAGCTCTGCGTTAAAAGCGGATTTCAATAATCGAATTGAGAGCGGACTGTGCTGTAGAATCTCTTGCGCCCATTTAATTCCTTCTTCTTCAAGTTCGTCAACGGGAACAACTTTATTCACCAAACCCATCTCCAAGGCTTCATCCGCATTGTATTGTCGGCAAAGATACCAAATCTCACGCGCTTTTTTTTGTCCGACAATCCTTGCCAAGTAACTCGCTCCGAATCCGCCGTCGAAACTTCCTACTTTTGGTCCTGTCTGCCCGAATATTGCATTGTCGGCGGCAATGGTTAAATCGCAAACTACGTGCAGCACATGTCCCCCGCCGATTGCGTATCCGGCAACAAGAGCAATTACAGGTTTCGGCATACTTCTGATTAACTTCTGCACATCTAAAATATTCAATCTCGGAACGCCGTCAGTGCCGACGTATCCCTTATCGCCGCGCACTCTTTGGTCTCCGCCGGAACAAAAGGCATATTTACCGTCCTCAGCAGGACCTTCGCCCGTTAATAAAATCACGCCTATTTCCGGATCTTCGTGGGCGTCGCGCAGCGCATCATGCAGCTGTAGAACGGTATCGGGGCGAAAAGCATTTCTTACTTCGGGACGATTAAACGCAATCCGCGCAATGCCGTCCATCTTTTTGTATGTAATATCGGAATAGTTTTTAGCAATTTTCCATTCACTCATTTTAATTTCCTTTCAATACTTTATCAATAAACAGATTAACTAAAATAATAAATTCTTCAGGTTTTTCTAAGTGTATATTATGTCCGGCGTTTTTTACCGTAACTCTTTCGGCAGTAGGAACTTCTTTTAAGACAAGCGTGTTAAGGAATCTGTACTTCTTATCCATCTCTCCGTCAATCAGCAAAAGGGGAAAATCAATCTTACTCAACTTGTCCCAAACGTGCCTTACCTTTCCCTGACTTCCGCCTCGCAGCGCTTTTGCCAATTCTATAGGATTATTCCTTTTTCTGATTTTTTTTATCTGCGCGTAATATCTATCATCTAAGTTTTTCAAACTTTCAAAAATCGGCTGCGAGAACCAGAAATCAATAAAGCGCTCGATTCCTTTTTCCATAATTTCACGGGACAAAGCAATGTCGGATTGCAGTCTCGTTTCCCTAAATTCTTTTTCCGAAAGTCCCGGCGTTGAGCTTTCGATTATAAGTCCGGTTGTTTTTTCAGGGAAGTTTACCGCATAGCGATAAGCGGCGCGCCCGCCCATAGAATAACCGACAAGGAGGATTTTCTTTATCGAGAATTCCTCAAGAAATTTATTTATAATTAAATCTAAATTTTCCAAGTCGTAAAATTTTTCATCAAGGTCCAATGATTTCCCGTGCCCCGGTAAATCGAGCGCAATCGGGTAAACCGTTTCCGGAAGTTTGTCGAAGAGGGGAAGCCAGTCTTCAGCCGCGCCTGTAAATCCGTGCAGAAAAAGAATCGGGAATTTTCTTTCCTTTCTTTCGTCGGCAATAAAATTAAATTCGGAATTTTCTACTTGGAGTTTTATCTCTTTAATCATTTACTATTTCTGCAATTTCAGAATAAAACTTTTCTCGGCATTCTTTGGAATACTCCGCATCGGTAAATATTTCCAAAACATTCACACCGCCGTTTGTAACGGATTCTCTTATTCTCGATCTCAGTTCATTAAGTTCTTCAATGCGGGAATAACCGCAGTGGAGGGATTCAACAATTTTATCAAATTCAAATCCGTGAGGAGTTCTAAAATATTTGTCGAAAAACTTTTTCTCTTTGTATATCGGGAGCATTGTGAAAATTCCGCCGCCGTTATTATTAAAGAGAATTACGGTTAAGTTAACGCCTTTGTGTGCAAGGTAACCCAACGCCGTAATATCATATAAGAAAGAGACATCTCCAATCAGCAGAAAAACGGGCGCATTCGATTTTACCGCTACCCCGCCGGCAGTAGAAATTATTCCGTCTATTCCGCTCGCGCCTCGATTAGAAAAGAGGCTTATTCCTTTTTTGTTTTTCTCTGAAAACAAATCAACGTCTCTCGGCGGAGTGCTGTTTCCTACGAAGAGATTAGATTTTTCCGGAAGAGCTTCAAAAATCGCGGCAACCGCTTTTCCTTCAAACGAATCACGGCATTTATCTAAAAAAGCCTTTCTGACTCTATTTATTTTCGATTCCCGTTCTTTCCACAAAGATAAAAACTTGCCGGAGCGTTTTATGGTTTTTCCCTTTAATAACTTGGAGATTTCATTGGTAAAAAGGGGGGCATCGGCTGTAATCAATTTATTGTAAGTAAGCGACGGATCGTGCAGATCACCGAATTTATTAAATAGAATTTTCACTGCGGTTGAATTTTCAAAAAAGGAAAGAACGGAATTTGTAGTAGGAGCTTTCCCGAATTGAATAATTACTTCCGGTTCAAAACTTTTATCATTCATATTTTTAAATAATGAAGCCGCTGTTGAGATTATATTTTCATGCTTCTTAAAATATCTCAAGGAGGAAGTTCCGTCGGCAACAATCGGAGACTTTAGTTTACCGGCAAGTTGTAGTATTGCTTTTCCCTCTTTGTTCTTCTCAACCGCACCGGCTAATATCAATGTTTTTTCCGACTTTAATATTTTTTCGATATAATTTCCGCTTAATTTAATCTTTATTTTTTTCGGTTCAACAATCGGCAGTTCAAGAACTTCGGTTAAAAGATTTTCATCAACTTGAGTGTCTTTACTTTCCGGTTCGAGCGGTTTTTCAAAAGGGAAATTAAGATGAACGGGACCGGGATTAATTATCGATGATGTGAAATAAGCTCTGTCGGTATTTCTTACAAGCGTCTGCAGCCTGGATTTGTTCAACTTGGGAAGACGCATATCATGATAGAATCGAATGTGATTTTTATAAAGATTCTCCTGATTGATTGTTTGATTTGCACCGCTGTTTCTCAGATATTCCGGGCGGTCGGCAGTGCAGACAATTAAGGGAACTCTTGTCTGGTACGCTTCGATGATTGCCGGATAGAGTTCCGCCGTTGCCGTTCCCGAAGTGGTTACGATTGCCGTCGGAGTTCTACTTGCTTTGGCAATTCCCAACGCAAAAAAAGCCGAAGAGCGTTCATCTATAAAAAGATGACTTTTAATTTTTCTGCTTGAGGCGAAAGCCAATGTTAACGGTGTATTGCGCGAGCCGGAAGAAAGGCAAACGTCGCGAACGCCTAATTTTTCAAGGCGTTTGACAAAAGTAGCTGTCCATGCAAAATTTTTATTAATATTCATTTTCTTCAAACAATGATAAAACCGGATTTAACTTTAATTTTGTTTCGATAAATTCTTCATCGGAGTCCGAGCCGTTTACAATTCCGCATCCGGCATAAGCGTTTAATTCGTTTCCCTTAATTAACCCGCTTCTGATTGCTACGCTAAAATCACCCACATCGGAGAAATTCAGCCAGCCGATTACTCCCGTGAACAAACCGCGTTCGAATTTTTCTATTAACGGAATCTGTTCATACGCGGTCTTCTGCGGCGAGCCGCAAACCGCAGGCGTAGGATGAATATCGTAGAGTATCGAAAGGAGGTTGACGTTCTTTTTTAACTTACCGCGTATCGGCGTCCAAAGATGCTGTATGTTTCTGAGTTTTCTGATTTTAGGCGTGTCTTTGTACATTATTGAGGATGTATGTTTTTCCAAACGTGAAATAAGAAAATCGACAACCTTTTTATGCTCTCGTAAATTTTTATCGCTTGCAAGCAGTTCATTGGCAAGAGTATCGTCTTCGTAAATGTTTTTTCCGCGTGATATAGAACCGGCTAAAGCATCGGTTTCAAGTACCGAATTCTGCACTGAGAAAAGAGTTTCCGGCGTGGCTCCGAAGAAAAAAGAGCTGCCGCTGTTAAATCCGAAAATTATACAGAAAGGAAAAGAGGACGAAAGCTCCGAAAGGATATTGTGAAAATCGGGCGATTTACTCAACGTATGATTCACGTAGCGTGAAATAACTATTTTATCCAATTCTTCATTTATTATCAGACGCAGAGCCTCGGCTATTTTTTTATCCCAAGCCGCTTTATCGTGATTTCCGTTCTTCTTTATTTTCGGCTTAAAAGTATTTTTGTCGGAATTGTCATAATGCGGAGTAAACGCAGTTTTAAGCAAATCGGAAATATCGTTTTCTATGTCGGCGAAACTTTCTTCGGGTAAAAGGTTGATTTCAATAAAATGAAAACCGTTAATCAAAACAAAAACGAGGCGGGGAATAAACCAATTGTTAAATTTAAAATCGCCCCAGATTTCGGAATCGTCTTTTCCGTTGAATTTTACTCCGCCGACAATATAAGGAAAGCCAGTTTCAGTAAATTCGGAAATATTGCTAACGTACAATTTACGAACGGTATTAATATCTTCGATTATTTTTTCGGTATCGGAAGAGGTGAATTCCTTAATTGAGCCTATTGAAAAGAAGGCAAAATTTTCAGAAGGTTTTCTCCAGTAAAGCGATTTTGATTTTTCCGATTTGCCTAATCGGAGTAATGCTTTGGAGTTTATCTTCTCCACGGGAAAGATGTAACTTTTGTATCTATTATCGGCAGAAATATTAGCGGAGAGATTGGTTAATATTTCCGCAGCTGTAAACGTTTTTCTTTTTTCCAACATTCGTAATATTATTTATTCGAAAGATTTGAATAACCAATTTCGACTGGAAGCGTGGTGTCCGAGTAAAATCTTAAAAATTGAACTAGAGTCAATTTTTTTAGAAATTCTTCTCCGCAACAAGTCGTGTAAAAATGTTTAACCTAAAAGTTCTGCTCGGTTATTCTTAATCAAAAAAATGATTTGCAAAACTTTCTATTACAAAATTAAATATACAAAAAGAGTAGGAATAATTAAGCAGACGCTTTGGCGGAAAATGTTCGGATGATTTAAATCATTAATTACGATTATTTTTCTTCCTTTTATAATTTTAGCAAAATGAAATAATCGATAATAAAAAAGCCCGACAAAATTGCCGGGCTTTATATTAACTAACTATCTATTTTCCACTTACTTGAGCAATACCATTTTCTTTGTGATTTTCAATCCTTCACCTTGTAAGCTGTAGATATAAATTCCGCTTGCAAGATTTGAAGCGTTAAACATAACTTCATGACTACCTTGCTCGAGTGAACCGCTCATCAACACAGCTACTTTTTCACCAAGTAAGTTATAAACAACCAATTGATAATCGCCCTGTTTTGCAATCGTAAATTTGATGTTTGTCGTCGGATTGAAAGGATTCGGGTAGTTTTGGCTTAATTCAAATTTAACCGCTTCGCTGCCCGCGTCTCCAACTCCTAACGGAGTATCGATATATTTGTAAATTTTTCCGTCTTGGGTGGCGGCATACAATGCGCCGTCTTTTGAGCTTGTAATTAACGACGTTACGTTAATTCCGTCCATTCCCAAAACAGCCCAATTTGTACCTTTTGAAGTGTGAAGCTGATAAACTCCGCTTCCCCATGCGCTTGCAAATACCTCGTCGCTCGGATTAATCGAGATTGAGTAAATATAATTATTAGCAAGTCCGTTGTTAATTTGCGTCCAAGAGTCTCCGGCATTTGCGCTTGTGAAAACTCCGCCGCCGTAAGTACCGGCGTAGATGTTATCTTGACTATCAACATTCAAAGCCCAAATAAAATCGTAACCGATTGGAGTAGCCGTCCATGTAGAACTGCCGGCTGCCAATTTCATAACGCCTTCTCCGAAAGTTCCGGCAAAAATATCGCCGGCGCTGTTTGTTGTTAAAGCATGAACCGCTAATATTGAAAGTCCGTCGTTTCTTGCAACAAAGTTATATCCGGTTGCTTGAGATAATTCAAAAACTCCGGCTCCCCAAGTAGAAGCCCAAACATGATCTTCGCCGACGGCGATTATCGAGCGAACATCCATTCCGTTTAATCCGCGTAATTCCCAAGTAGCTCCGTTATCTCTCGAGATATAAACTCCTTGTTCCGTACCGGCCCAAATTTTGCCGTTAACGGGGTCAACAGCTATTGACCAAATAAAACTAACATTCATATCAGGATTGATAATCGTTGCGCCGTTTCCGTTATCTCTGTAAATTTTACCGCCCCAAGTTCCGTAAAGCGTGTTGCCGCTGTTATCGTAAGTCATTGTCCAAATCATATCGGTTCCGACGGAAGAAACAAACTGCCAGTTACTGTTATTGCCGTTTGAGCCTGAGCCGTTAAAATTGATATGAATAGTTACGGACGACGAGTTGTTGGCGGTATTAGATTCCGGATTTAACAAAGCCGTAATTTCAGCCGTATTTGTGATATAAGGATCAACCGGAATGTTGCCGATAAAGTTAGCGAGGTTAAATTGTCCCTGACCTGTAAGGTTTCTGCAAATCATTTGTCCGTGTTGAACTCCGCTGACAAAATTAACGCTTGCTCTCGGCGCTAAAATTGTTCCGAGAATATCAATTCCCTGTAAAGTAATATTTCTTGCCTGATAAAAATTGTAAATAACGTTTTCTTTACTTGTTCCTGTAACCGAAGCTCCGCCGGTCCATGAAACATTTCTCTTTGAAATATTTACGATAACAACCGAGCCGTTGGGAGCATTAATCGACATATTGTTAGCTGCGGATAAATCATCGCCGTTAACGTTAAATACATTCAAGAACGGATTATTTCCGGTTAATGTAAGTCCGCCCCACTCAAAGCGTGTATCTCCGTTAACCGTATAACCGCGCAATTGAGAAGATAAACATCTTAAGTATGAACCTGCCGCTCCGAAATCAATATCGGTTTGATGTAAAAGTGAACCGTCGATACTAACTCTCGGAGTATCAACATCCTGGAATCTTCCGTAAACTGCATTTCCGTTATAAACTCTTCCGCTTGTGTAAGTTAATTTTCTTCCTACCACAAGAACATCTTCGCCGGTTGTCGTAAGCTTATCGCCGACGCTGTAATTTGAAAGAGTTGCATTACGTCCCACTGCCATTTTACCTTCCGTATCGGATGAAGGCTGAGTTAAATTTCTTAAAACAAACACGTTGTAATCTGCAACCGGTCCTAAATCCAAAGAAGAAGTATTTAAAGTTGCATAATCGACTTGCGCCGTAATATTCAAAGTTGCCTGAGCGTTTGCATCCAATTCCGATAGAGTCCACAATCCGGAATTTTCATCATAACTTCCGCTGCTCGCCGTTGCCGAAACAAAATTTAATCCCGAAGGAAGTAAATCGGAAACTTCGATTCCGAACGCGTCCTCGCTGGAATTATTAGACAATGTCAATGTAAAAACAATCTGATCGCCATCGGTTGGTTCCGCGTTATCGACTGTTTTAACAAGAGCTAAATCCGTTTCGTTAAACCATCTTACATTTGCAACAACCTCTGATGTATTTTGGACGGGAGTTGCAAGAACTAATTTTTGGTATTGATCCGGTGCGGATTCTCTAACCAGTCTGGTTCCCTGAGGAATAGTAACAACTGCCGAAGCAGTTACATTTGCAGTTGTGGAAGCGCCTTGAGTTAAATAAACGGTATCGGTAATTCCGTTAGCGCCGGTAGTAAGTGATGTTGCGCTTAATGTTCCGTCCGTTGTAGTTAATGTAACGTTTACGTTAGCTGCCGGAGCATTTTGCTCATCGTAAGCTTCAACTGTAAACGCGGCGTCAACGCCTGCTTGTAAACCTTGATTTTGAGGCGTAATTACCAAAGTAAGCGCCGGGGTTGTGTTTCCCGCATGCGCCTGTGCGTCGGCAACAATCTGGAGTCTTCTTGCTTCCACATCCGCCGGAGAAGTAAACTCCGCAAGACCATCGCTGAACGTCCAAATAGCGCCTTGAACGGCTGCGGCTTCTTTGTTAACATCGGAGAGAGCATCGCTTCTGTTGGTAACATAAGGATAATAGTTATTCAATATGTAGGTAATTTCCGGAGATGTATGTCCGTCATCTGTGTAAGTAGTGTTCCATTGCAGATGATGCTGCAGATCAATACAATACAACTTTACGTTGTTCCCGTTTATTGTTGCATTAAATGTACCGCTGTAAAAATTTCCGGAGACGGGATTATTAATATGTACTACGGTTACATTTGCAACCCCTGTAGGAACAGCTGTTACGGTTCCATCTGTTCCGGCTTTTAATGAGATTGTAAAAATCATCATCAAAAACAAAGTAAATAATGTTGTGTTTCTTCTCATTTTTTTTTCCTCTTACTATGATTTTTATTTTTGCCTTCCATATAGCAACAAGTGAGCCAAAAAAGAATATTGGGTTTTTAAGCGAAAAAGCGCCTTTTTTTGTTGAGAAGAAAAACAATTGTGTATTATTCCGGTACGGAGCAACAAGAATAATTTCAAAATGAAACAACTTGGAAGGAAAGAAAAGGTAATGAGAATCTGATTTTTCCCTCGCTTAAAAACATAAAATCATGAAAAAATATGTTATTGACAGTTCGATTTCAGAAAAACTCTGATCTCTATTTTCTGCACTCAGCATCTTATGATTCCGAATCGTATCTTTTCCTTAGATATATCCTGTTAAGTTTGATAAGACTTGAATCTATTAAAAAAAAACAAGATTGCCATATAATATCCTTTTATTTATATTTCACAGGTTTATTTATAATACTGATAGTTTCCCTTTTACGATATTACATTATATCAGAACAAAATTTGGGATGAGTAAATTAAATAATGTAAGACCGAATTTTTTCGGTTTTAGAATTAATAAACTAAATGAAGGAGCATTGTTATGGCAATAATGATCACTGACGAATGCATCAACTGCGGAGCATGTGAACCTGAATGCCCGAACACGGCAATTTACGAAGCCGGTGTAGAATGGGAATTTGCAGGAGAAAGTCACGGCGAAGATGATGCAGCGCCTTCCGGAGCTACCGGTTTTTACAGTGAAGATCATTTCTACATTGTTCCGGATAAATGTACGGAATGCGTTGGTTTTCACGATGAACCGCAATGTGCGGCTGTTTGTCCTGTTGACGCTTGTGTACCGGACCCGGATCATGTTGAATCAAAAGAAGAATTAGCAGCTAAAAAAGATAAATTAGACGAAATCGGTCGTTAATTCTTTCTTATATTTTCTAAAGGTTGATTGCCGAAAGATTTTCCTTTTGCAATCAGCCTTTTTTAATTTACGAACGCTTTTAAGAGTTAGTCAATAATTTGAATAGACGACTTTTACGGTTTCGTGATTAACATTTTTACAATTGTCTTTTTTAACTACGAGGCAAAATCAAATTACAATTTTAATCAATATCGGAATTATCTCGGAGGAAGAATGAAAATCGGGAAATATGAAGTTAGCTATCTTGAAACCGGAACTCTCGGACTCGACGGCGGAGCAATGTTCGGGGTTATCCCCAAGCGGCTTTGGGAAAGAACAAACCCAGCCGATGAAAAAAACAGAATTACTCTCGCCGCGAGATGTTTGCTGCTCGAATCCGAAAGCAGAAAAATTTTAGTGGATACGGGCGCTGGTCAAAGCTGGGATGAGAAATTCAGCAAAATTTACCGAATGGAATTTTCCAATACTTTGTTTAATTCTCTTGATGCCAAAGGAATTAAACCTGAGGAAATTACCGATGTGCTACTAACTCACCTTCATTTTGATCACGTCGGCGGCGCTGTAATTTTTGATGAATCAGGCAAACCGCAGCCGGCTTTTCCCAATGCAAAATATGTGATTCAAAAAGCTCAATACGAGTGGGGATTACATCCCAGTCTCCGAGATAAAGCAAGCTACTTCCCGAATCGCTACGTTACTTTATTCGAGGAAGGACTGCTTAACTTTTCAGAAGGCGATACGCAATTTGATGATGAAATTGAACTTCTTGAAACAAACGGGCATACCGATTCTCATCAAATGGTAAAAATTTCAGACGGTAATGAAACACTCCTCTATTGTGCCGACCTAATTCCCACTGCCGGACACGTTCCGCTTCCCTACATAATGGGTTACGATTTACGTCCGCTTTCTACTTTGGATGAGAAGATAAAATATCTCTCCAAAGCGGTTGATGAAAATTGGAAATTAATTTTTGAACACGATCCGGAAAACATCGGCGTTACAGTTAAAAAAACAGACAAAGGATTTGTTGTAGATAAACGTTTTACAACTTTATGACAAATAAAAATCAATTTGTTTTTGTTGCCGATTTAGACGAACTGAAGGAAAAAGTAGGAAAGAAAGTTTTTGTTGGGGAGGATGAAATTGCCCTTTTTAAAGTTAACGGAAAAATACACGCGCTCGGAAATGTTTGCCCCCATCAACACGCATCAATAATTTTTCAGGGATTTATCGAAGAAGAATGTGTAGTTTGTCCCGCGCACGGGTGGGAATTTAACTTAAAAACCGGAAAGAGAAAATTCGGGAACAAGGGACTTGAGGTTTACGAAGTTCACATCGAAGATAAAAAGATATTTGTGAAGAAAAAGCGGAAAATGTTTACTTGGTAATTCCGCCGCCCGTTTAATCACACTCAACCGAATAAGAATTTATCGGAAGAATATTTAGGATACCCGCTTGACAAAAATAACAAATCAAATAATAATCGATAAAGCAAGCGAACTCGGTTTTGACTTAATCGGTTTTGCTCCTGCCGAAAAACTCACAAACGAGGTTAATCATCTAAAAGATTGGTTGGGGAAAAACCGGCAAGCGGGAATGGAATATATGACGCGCAATTTGGATAAACGGGAAGACGTTTCGCTTATCCTCCCTGATGCAAAAAGCGTTATTTCTCTCGGTGTAAATTATTACACGTCATTCAAGTACGAAAACAAATCCGGGACAGGAAAAATTTCACGCTATGCGTGGGGGAAAGATTACCATTATTTAATGTGGGAAATGCTCGAAAAACTTGAAGGCTATTTACATTCAACGGATTCTTCGTTTCACTCGAAAAGCTATGTGGATACAGGTCCGGTAATGGATAGAGTTTGGGCAGAAAAAGCGGGATTGGGCTGGCAAGGTAAAAACGGGAATGTTATTACGCGGGAATTCGGAAGCTGGATTTTTCTTGCAACGATAATTACCAACTTTGAGTTTGATTACAATATTCCCCGGTCCGACTTGTGCGGAAAATGTACTGCATGCATCGATTCCTGTCCGACGGAAGCGATTGTCGGCAGCGGAATTATTGATTCCAACTTATGCATTTCATATTTAACTATCGAAAATAAAGGTGAGATACCGAATGAATTTCACGGAAGATTTAATAATTGGCTTTTCGGCTGCGATATTTGTCAGGATGTTTGTCCTTGGAATAAAAAATTTTCGAAAGAGACGGATAAGGATTGGTTTAAACCATTGCTTGGTGCCGAACTTCCGTTAGATGTGTTTGATGATTTAAGCAATCGCCGGTTTAATCGGATGTTTGACGAAAGTCCTATTAAAAGAGCGCGAGCAAAAGGAATGCGCCGAAATGCCGAATTTATTAAAAAAGAAAATATTAAACCAAACGAGTAATTTGGAATCATATCAATTTAAAATTTTGTAACTTGAAAGGCTAAATATAGGATGTTTTATCTAATAAACTTTTTAGGCTGAATTATCAAAAATTTAAAAAAAATATAAATTGAACAGGAGAATAAAATGTCGGAAAATCGTGTAAAAATAGCTATTGTAGGCTCAGGACCTGCAGGATTAACAGCAGCAATTTATGCCGCACGCGCAGAGTTTGAACCGGTTGTATTTGAAGGATTGGAACCCGGCGGGCAATTGACAATAACAACTGAAGTGGAAAATTATCCCGGTTTTGAAAAAGGAATTCAAGGTCCCGAACTTATGGATACTATGCGTAAGCAAGCTGAAAAGTTCGGCGCAAAAACAATGTTTAAGGAAGTTAAAGAAGCCGATTTAAAATCTAATCCCAAAGTTTTGAAAACCGACGACGGTGAAACTTATCTTGCCGATGCAGTTATTGTTGCAACAGGCGCAACTGCGAGATTCCTCGGTATTCCGAGTGAAGAAGAATACAAGGGACACGGAGTTTCCGCTTGCGCAACATGCGACGGATTTTTCTACAAAGGATTAAAAGTTCTCGTTGTCGGCGGCGGAGATTCTGCAATGGAAGAGGCAAACTACCTTACAAAATTTGCTTCGGAAGTTACCGTAATTCATCGCAGAGACGAGTTCAGAGCTTCAAAAATTATGATCGAGCGCGCCAAGAAAAATCCCAAGATTAAATTCAAATTGAATTCGACGATAAAAGAAATTTTGGGGAAAGACCAAATGGGAATGAAAATGGTTACAGGCGCGATTCTGGAAGACACTGAGGACGGCTCGACGGAAGAAATTGAAGCGGACGGAATTTTCATTGCAATCGGACACGACCCGAATACTAAAATATTCAAAGACCAGCTGGAACTTGATGACGCGGGATATATTGTAACGGAAAAAGGTTCGACAAGAACTAATATCGAAGGTGTTTTTGCCGCCGGAGATGTTGCGGACAGAATTTATCAGCAAGCCGTAACTGCGGCGGGAACAGGCTGTATGGCGGCGTTGGACGCTCAAGGCTGGTTGGAAGAAAAAGAGATGGAAGAATAGTATTGGAAAAATAATTTTATCAAAAAATCATTATTTGATTTAAAATATTTATTCTAATATATTTGTAAACTTATTTGAAAAATTAAAACAAAGGATTAAAATGGCTCATCATAAATCGGCTAAGAAAAGAATTAGACAGAATGAGGTTAGAAGATTAAGAAACAAAGCGGCGTTGAGCGAGATCAAGACATTGACGAAAAGAGTGCATTCGATTGAGAAAAAAGATGAAGCTGAAGCGGTTTTGAAACAAGCGGTATCGACTATCGATAAAAACGTTAGCAAAGGTCGTTTACACAAAAACACCGCCGCAAGAAAAAAATCAAAATTAGTCCGTTACGTAAATTCTCTTAAAGACTAACAACAATCCCATTTCTTCTTGATTTTTATTATGCCGTTTCTGCTTTTGCGGGAACGGCAAATTTTTATTTTAAATCATTTCCCTCCGGTACAGATTCTTAAAAACTATTGGTAGAAAGATTAAAACATAAATCACATTAAGCCGAAAATCACGTGTAATGTAAGTTCACGGAACCAAATCACACTTTCGATTCATTTTTTTAAGCCGAGAGAATTCCTTTACCGGAAAATAGATTTGTTATTTCTCGGGAATAATATTAATCGAGTCGGTAGTAGGAATTTTAATGTAATAAACTTTTCTTTTTCTCACTTTCAGGAAATTATCTCTCAGCCAAGGATTATAAATTTTTAACGTTCTGTAATTTAATCCTCTTAGCTGCGCCCATTTTGCCAAGTCTTTAATGCTGTGTTTTACCTTCTCGGTTGTAAATTCCAACGGTTTGTAAAGCAGTGATTTTTCAACCAGAAATCCGTACTGAGCAGGATGCTCAAAAATTGATTTTATCGCAAGAAGCCGGTATAAATAGCGTGCGGTTTCATCATTGAGATTCATGTTGTAATAAATTTTCGTTCGTTGTCTCTTAATTTGTCTGCTCAAATTTTTCATGCCGACATTGTACGAAACCGCAGCAAGCGTCCAACTCCCGAACTTCTTTTTCGCTTTCAATAAATACTTGCAGGCTGCTTCGGTAGATTTCCACGGGTCGTATCTTTCATCAACGGATTTGTTCACTTCCAGTCCGTAAGAGCGCGCAGTCTTTTTTAACAACTGCCAAAACCCGACAGCGTGAGCGGGAGAAACTACATTTTCAAGATTGCTTTCGACTACCGCCAAGTACTTAAAATCTTCCGGAATGCCGTACTTTTTTAGAATCGGCACAATAACCGGAAACCAGCGATTAGCGCGCTTAAGCACAAGAAGTGTGGAAGAGTGCCAATAAGTATTCGAGATTAATTCGCGCTCAATTCTCTCCGTAACATCAAAATTATAAAGCGGAACTTTCTCACCGCAAAAATCGAGTTTCTCAGGCAGCTTGGGAGTTTCGATTATGTACTGGAAAGGAAAATCATCCTTGTGAGCTTTATCTATTTGGGTGTCGTAAATTTTGTAAATTACTTCCGGAGTTTTTGTGTCGAAATAATAATAAACACCGAGCGCTATCCCGCTTATGATTATTGATATTAGTAACGAAGTAATTATTGTGTGTACAAAAGTCCGATTTTTATCCGCCATATTTTCCGCTATTTGAAGATCCTCTGAAATTTATAAATGTCGTTGTTTGTGCCGAAAAGATAAAGCGTATCTTTTGGCAATATTTTTGTTTTTGCATTTACGGATTTAAGATATTCTCCGTTCCGTTTTAATTTAAGAATTTTGATATGATAATTTTTTTCAATTGAAAGATTTCTGATTTCTCTATTTGCAAGGAGAGATTTTTGTCCGACTCCATATTCCGTTATTTTATAAGTAGGAGAGCAGCTCCAAAACGTCGTGCCCAATAAAATCAATATGAAAAAGGATTTCCTCATTAACGTTAATCTACTTCTATCTCGGGAAAATATTTTCTGTTTGTTCTGTAAACCGAGCCTCGGAAAACTCCCGCTTTCGTCCCGTCGGTTTTATGAACCGATATTGTGTAAACAGCGACTTTGTTTTTCCGGCTTTCCTCATTTGTTTCGGCAATAATTTCATCTCCTTCAAACAAGGGAGAAGTAAACGCCATAGACGTTTCGAGCGCAACTTCGATATTGCCGTAATTGTTTGACGCAAAAGCAAGCGCCGTTTGAGCAAAGGCAAAAGTTACTCCGCCGTGGCAAGAACCGAAAGAGTTTATCATATCCTTTCTGATTTTCATTTTAATCTTAGCGTAACCGGGCGTTGATTTTAATACCTCAACACCGAGCCAGTGCGCAAAATTATCTTCTCGTTTAATATGCTCTACTACTTTTTCCGTAAGTTCTTCCTGATGCATAATTCCCGTTTTTTATTTTATGAATGCTGTGATTGTTTTTTGTCATCCCTATTAAGCTAACTCTGTGCAAACATATCAACACCGTTCCGGTTGCCGGAGATAGCGGAATAACAAATCCAATCTTTTTCTAAATTTTAAAATAATCATTTTTAACCCGAATTATCCAATAGAAGTTAAAATTAGATAAATAACTTTTTGACAGCTTTCGATGGACGGTAATCTTTCTAAAACCTTCGAGGTTTATCAAACCTCGAAGGTCGGTAATTTCATCATTTTGAGCGCGCCAATGCTTCGCAAATCTTATCCTGAAGTTTACGGATTAAACTTGTTTTGGCGCTGTAGTTCTGCATCATTAAT
>CAYLYR010000020.1:12554-19851 GCA_964387835.1 uncultured Melioribacter sp. | reverse complement strand
CACGTCCCAAAACGTCGTAAATTTTCAATTGTACGTTCCGTAGGGGCGAAAAATTTTTCGCCCTTAAGTTAGGAATTGAATATTCTATCGTCGTTGTTGGATTAAATGGATTCGGATAATTCTGCAACAGTGCATAAGTTTTCGGCGTATTATTTTCCTCACCATTTTCAACGCCTACGGGCATTTCGGAATATCTGCCTCCGTAATATCCCATGTCAGCCCGCTCTGTTCCCAAACCTTCTTCGCAATCCAAAACCGCATCAAGAGAATCGGGATGTCCGGCATCAATTGCATCGGAATTATAATCGTAACCGCAAGCTGTTGACGAAAGATAATAGTAATTCCCGATTGTCATTTCAAATCTCGGATCGGTATCCAAACACCCTACGCCGAAATACGTTTCATTCGCAGCCGAATCAACAATCGAATAAGTTACAGTCGGTGTTCCGCCGTCGAGAAAGATTTCCGGTTTGGAATTGCCGAACATAATACTGTTAATTATTTCGGGATTTGAATTGGGGTTAAGATAAAAAGTTCCGCCCGCAGTTTCGGCAATATTATCCGCCGAAGTAATATTAACAAACTTCGGTGAAGAACCGTTAAAACATTGTACCGCACCACCCAAGCCGTTTGTTTGGTTTTTGACAAATAAAACATTGGAGATTACCGGAGAGGAATTATCAAATGCAATTGCTCCGCCGCCGCCGGTTGAACGGTTGCTGATAAATCTTAATTTATGTAAGTAAGGATTTGCATCTTTAATATAAATAGCGCCGCCCGCTTCGGTTACGATTTCTCCGTTCTGACCAATTTCTTTTCCGTTTAATTCAAAGTAGCAGTCTTCAATATGCGGGTTGGAGTTCTCGATGTAGATTGCTCCGCCAAACCTCGCTTTGTTTTCAAAAAATACAGTTTGCTTAACTTCTACATTGTCCGAATTATAAATTGCAATAGCTCCGCCGCCTTGGTACGTCATATCCATTTTGTCTGCGTAATCGAATCTGCAATTTTGAATTATTGAAGTCCCGACATCGGAATTATTAAGGTTATTGAAAAATATTCCTTTCCAATTACCGCCTTGAAATTTAATATAATCCGCGTCAAGCTCCGTTATTCCTTCACGCTCGGCGCCGATTGCAAGAAGAACGCCCTGAACCTTTATTTGATACGGTCCCGAAAAAATGACTTTGTCCACAGATGAGGAAATAATTAATGTGTCGCCTTCGGGTATAATTATGTCACCGTCGATTGTAATATTTTCGCAATCCCAAGTCCCCCAAACTTCACCCGAGTAATGACAAGAAGGCACAATTGAATTGTCCCACCAATTATCCGCTCCGCCGTAAGCGCCTATGTCGGAATGCGTTGTAGCAAGTCCGCCTGATTCACAGTTTATAATATAATCACCGATGTTCGGATCACCTGCGTCGATTGCCGGAGAGTCGCTGCCGTAACCGCATGCAATGCTCTGCAAATGGTAATCGCCGTTTGCAGCATCGCGGAAAAGCGGGTCAACATTTTCCAAATTGGTTGTAGCCGTATCGCTTCCTACGTAATTACCTTGAATAATCGAATATGTGTAAAGTCCGCCCGCTTGAAAATCGAGGTTATTACCGTTATTGTAAACAATACAATTATTAAGATGCGTATCAACCTCGCCCTGTACAATACCGCCCCAACCGGAGGAACTATTGTTATCGGCAATCGTGCAGTTTGTAATATCGGCATTATTCCTTGAAGTGAACTTAATTCCGGTTGCATTGTTTTTTGCGATAACACAATTCCTAATATCCGATGTAAATGTTGTTCCCCAATTACTATTTGTCTGAAAACGTAAACCGTTTGAACCGTTGCCGATAATTTCACAATTTACAAAAGTCGAGGGAGATTCAATAAAAAGCCCCCCTTCGGCGCTATTATTTTTAATAAGAGTATGTTTTACCGTAAACTCGGAAAATTTCGCATAAATCCCGATTCCCGCGTTATTTATTATTTGAGAGTTGTTCATTTCAATTTCAGAATTTTCGGAATTAATAATTCCCCATTGAATATATGGAGTACAATTCTGAAAGTTCGAATTTTCAATTGTAATTGCGGAACTGTCAATATACATCCCGAAGGCTTCCGTCATCGATAAGTTGTTAATAGTTAAGTTCGAGCTTAACAATGTCATTGTTCCTGCTCGAAAGGTAGTAGTCTTTGAAAAAGATAAATTATTTATGTTTCCGTTGGAATGAATTGCGGAAAAAACGCCTCTATCCAAGTTATCGTCTTTACAATCCGTAATTGTTGAATTTGAAACATTTACTTCCGATTTATAAAAAATTAATCCGCCGCCATAACGGTTGCTCATTTCATCCAACCAAGTAGGAAAGGCGTATTTAATATTGCAATAATCCAACGAGGAAGGTGTTTGCTCGTTTTCATCAGTTGAATGAAAAGTTATTCCATACCAAAATCCTTTGTAGTAGGGCCAGTCGCTAATTTCCCCGAGCGAATCGGAAGCAAAGAAAATACTGTCGTTCTCTGTCCCGTTTGCCGTAAGCGTTCCGTAAACATCAAACTTGTATTCGCCAGTAAAATAAACATAAGTACCGGGATTAACAGTTAATTCGTTGTTCAACGGGATTGTAATGTCCCCGTCAACATAAACAGTATCTGCATCCCAAGTCCCCGATACATTGCCGGAAACATGAATTCTACTTATTGTTTTTGAATTATAAAAACGTGCCAATAGAATTGAATAATTGTCATCGGCTTGTTCCCTTGTCGCAGATATTGTGATATTATAATTCTCAGGGTTAATAAATATTCCGTTCGGGTATTCTTTTCCATCAGGATAAAGATTTATTTCAACTTTTCCGCTATCTCCAAAATCTTCAATAAAATTACCATTATGTGAAAGCTTCGTCAATATAGAGTACGTGCTTGAAGAATCATTATCATAATCATAAGTATAAGCATAACCTAAGGATATAATATCATCTTCATTTGTAATAATTGAATTACAAAAAATAAGATCATTCGTATTTGTATAAATATATTTAAATCCATTAAGTCCAAATGAAGAATCAATTAATCCATTTTGACTTAAACGTCCAATAACCGCGTACTCGAATACATCAATATTAA
Organism: uncultured Melioribacter sp.; assembly: GCA_964387835.1. Lineage (GTDB taxonomy): Bacteria > Bacteroidota > Ignavibacteria > Ignavibacteriales > Melioribacteraceae > WGAL01. The sequence goes on along the minus strand of CAYLYR010000020.1, from coordinate 16,719 downwards.
AACCGGTGAACGTTCCAATAATTTTACCATCGGATTGAAAGTCAATATCGCGAACTCGTAAATCGATATCTCCAAAATAACCTGAGTTTCCAAAAGTTGTATCCAAAACACCTGTTTCCAAAATTTTAGCAATATTATAGCCTTCAGCGTAAAAAATATTCCCATCAAAGTCTATTTGAATTCTATTTTGATTGAAAAACGAATCATAAAAGTAATAATTTTTGAAACTACCATCTGTTCCAAAACTGTTGTCAATTGTTCCGTCACTATTTAATCTAATTAACCGAGTATATATAGATTCATTTTGTTTGTTCTCTACTTTCGTTACAATAACTTTATCATTTTGGGTAATTGCAACTTTTCCGTTACCAAGAAATATCGGGGTAATTCCATGGAATTCAAGAGATATTTTTGTTGTCCCATTATTGCCAAAATCACTATTCACATCTCCGTTTTCATTTAATTTAACAACAACCAAGAAAGTTCCGGTAGAATCTATAAGTTCGGATACACCGCCGATAATTATTTCTCCTGTCGAAGTAAAATCAAAATCATTAAACTTTGATTGAAGAGAATTGCTGCTGCCAATAATATCTTTTAGATTAACAACGCCATTATCTCCAAAAGTATTATCTAACGATCCATCTTCATTTACTTTCAAAAAAGAACCATCAACGGTAAGCATCAAAGATTGATTGTTAGGGAGTAATTTGTGTTGAATAATTCTAGAAGAATTTTGCTCAATTTCAACAATACCGCCGTTGCCAAAAGTTGGGTCGAGTGTTCCGTCTTGTGAAAAGAGCATTGAACTCGAAATTAAAATGAAAAACAAAAAAGTTAAGAACCTATTAGACATAGTTTTCTCCTATCATGTTAAATAAATAAAAAATCGCATTGAATTTTTATAGATAATTTTTTCAAGGTAAGAGAAACCTTAGAAGGTCGGAATGCTCTCAAGAATAAATTAAATATCAAACCCAAATTTCATATTCTGTAAATTACTAAATTATTCGGCAAGAAACTTGTTTTATATCACAAGCGAAGGCTAATTAATTTGTTGAAACGCTGAGCAAAATGATAAGGAAGAAAGGCTGAAAGGTGAAAAGGTAAAGATGTTGGAAGAATGGGAAAGGAGAGAATGAAGGAATGGGAATGGTGATAGTACATAATTACTGGACGTCCACCGTTGAAGACTCAGCGAGAAAGCTGTACGCTGAAAACTGAGAAACCGCTTCTCCTCGACTGCAAAACATATACGCCGTTTCATTCGCGCGAAATGGGGACTCTGATTTGCTCCAACAGATGCTTACCCCAACTGCAAAGTAGTTGAGCACTAAATGTTGAATGCTTGCGGTATGTAGTTTTTTGATAATAAGAAAAAAGGAGCTTGCTCAGCTCCTTAATAAATATGCAAAAATATTAGGAATTAATTTATCCCGAGAAGCCTGTTTATTTTCGGTTTGTCGAAACCAACTATCGGTCGATTGTTGATTAATATAACCGGTACGCCGGTTTGTCCGGTTCTCCGCTGCATATCTCTTGCAGCACGTTGGTCTCTCGAAACATCTACGTCTTTAAATCTAATTCTCTTTTCTTTGAAATATCTTTTTGCCGCATTGCAAAAACTGCAAGTTGGTGTAGTAAAAATAATCACCTTAGGTTGTGATTGAGTCGCCATAAATTCTCCATTTTTTTTTGCAAATTAGATTCAACAATTTAAAAAGAGTTTCAAAATTGGTTTGAAATTTAATTTTTTTTAGATTATTATCAAAATTAAAACAAAATGAGTAATTAACGGAAATGTCATTAAGAATATTGCTTCTCTTATTTTTTTCAATCGGCTGTGCGGGCGCTAAAACCGGCAATTCCGATGTTATTTATATCAGAGTAAATCAAGTGGGATTTTCTCGGGAAGCGATAAAAAGCGCTGTCGTTTTTTCTAACTGTGATTTGGAAGGAGAGAATTTTTTCCTTATCGATAAAATAAGCGGAGCGGCTGTTTTTAAGGATAGAATAATAAAAACAAAAAATACTTTTAAAAACTTTAAATATTCCTACGAAGTAAATTTTACGGATTTCAATGAAGATGGAAAATATTTTATTAAAATCGGGAATTCCGTTTCACCCCTTTTTTCAATAGACGACAATGTTTACAACAAATTAACGAAAGATTTACTAAAGTTTTTTTCGATTCAACGGTGCGGTTACACTAATCCTTTTATGCATAAAGTCTGCCATATCGCAGATGTTACTTCTATTAGAATCGGAGCGGATACTTTACATAAAACATACGACGTAACCGGCGGTTGGCACGATGCCGGAGATTACGGAAAATTTTTGAACACAACCGCTTTCTCCACTTATATGCTTCTTGCAGCTTACGAGTTTTCACCGGAGAATTTTTATTCCGATCAAAATAAAAATAACGTGTCGGATATTTTGGAAGAAGCTAAAATCGGTTTGGATTGGCTGCTGCGAGCCGATTATCAGAATAAGGCTTTTATTACACAAGTTCAGGACGAAAAAGATAAAACGGTCGGATGGCGGATGCCTTCGGCTGACCCGTTGGGTTTTCATCGTCCCGGCTTTGTAGGAATCGGGAAAAATTTAATCGGGATTTACGTTGCGGCTTTGTCAATCGGAGCGAGAATTTGGGATAAAGTACTGAATTACAAATCTTACTCCGAGAAACTTAAGGTTACCGCACTCCGTTTTTATTCTTTAAGAGATGACGTTCCGGATATTGATACAAGCGGAACGGGTTATTATCGCGATACCGATTATAATGGGAAGCTGGCGTTAGCGGCTGTTGAACTTTTTGAGATAACCGGGGATAAAAAATATTTAGATGATGCGAAAAAATATGCGAATGCTGCGGGAGCCGAGAGCTGGTGGGGTTGGGGTAATGTTGCCGCTTTTGCCGACTACAAAATTGCTCGGTACGATACGGCTTTCACTGATTTGCTGCGTAAAAGTCTGCTGCATTATAAGAAGCATTCCTCAAAGCGCGTTTTCGGAGAAGGTGTCGATTTATATTGGGGAAGTACGATGACGCTGCTTGGAGTTTCGTTAACAAATATCCTTTATGAAAAATTAACCGGTGATAAATCTTTTGAGGAACTTTCACGTATTCACGAAGATTACGTGCTCGGAAGAAATCAGTGGGGAGTGAGTTTTGTCTGCTGCCATGGCTCACGATATGCCGCTCACCTTCATCACCAAATAGGTTTCTTTAATAATGGAAAATTACCGGGCGGATTAGCAGGCGGTCCGGTGATGAAATCGGTTTACGGAGATTTAAAATTAAATTACAAAACTCAAGATGCTTTTTTGCAGTTTCAAACCGATGATGCATATTACAGAGATGATTTTACTGATTATATTACGAACGAGCCGACGATCTCGGCAAATGCAACGGCAATTTTTGTTTATGGAAATTCTAAATAAACTGTACCAAAATGGTTCAGTTGCAAAAAGCGGACAAATTGATTTATTAAAATGGAACAGATAAATGCCAATAGAGGCGATAATAACTCTTTTTATGGCATATTTATTGCTGTTAGGGACTAAAATTCTTAGGAAAAATAATGATTAGTGCAATTAAACTGAAGAAATCCGGATTTAATTTAATTGATGGTAAATGGGGCGGATTATACGAAGGCGGCAGCTATTTGATAATCGGCGCAAGGAAATCGGGGCGGACTTTATTGGCTCTGCAAGCTGCAATTGCTTCGGCGGAAGAGGGTGAAACGTGCTTGTTCTTTACAAACATGCGCCCTAAAGATTTGATGATTCAGGCAGCTTCTCTAAATTTTGATATTCAAGCCTATATGGACCAAAACTTGATTATCGTTGTGCGGGTTGCATCTCCCGAGGAAGTATATTCTCATGGAATTAGCGATGAATATTTATCCGAATACTTAAATGATATTTTAACCGTTGCGGCTCAATATAATCCGCAGCGAATAATATTCGATGAACTTACTCATTATATCGGATTTCGCAATTTAAATGCTCTTCGTTCGGTTTTTGTTCATATTCTCGAATCAATTGAGGATAGAGATATTACGAGTATTTTTATTGTTTCGGAACCTGCCACAAAAAGAACAAATGAAATTGTTGAAGTTATTGCTAACAATGTTACCGGTGTTATCTATTTGAAAAA
>CAYLYR010000020.1:0-12454 GCA_964387835.1 uncultured Melioribacter sp. | reverse complement strand
AATATTCACGCTCCGAATGTCTATTCATACAATGATTTTTCTTTAATATTGAATAATCAAATTGCTCTTTATAAAAGCGCCGGTCAGAAGTTTAATCTTATTGCGTTTTCAGTCTCAAGAGTATTAGTTGAAGAGAAAAACATTTCTTTTGATCAAATTAAAGCCGCTGTAATCGAAGCATCGGAAAGAAAAGAAAAAATATGCTATATTGATGATGTGATTCTGGTTTTGATCCCGAGAAGTACGGACGAGAGGGTTTTTCAGTTTGTTTCCGCAATTAAGGAAAAACTTGTTTCGTATGGAATACCTGAAGATGTTGCGCTCGCTTTAATAAAGCTATTTAATTATGAAGTGGACGATAAACTCGATAAAGCGGAGACAATAGTTGAATATTTAACTTCAACAACAACTACCGAAAATCTCTATCTACCTCTTACTGAATTTCTTTCGAGATGAGAAAACTACTAATAATATTGTTTTTAATCAGCTTCGTTTCCGCGCCTTCCTATGCGCAAAGGACAACGGAAGGGATGAAGAGAGTTGCACTGAATCATATGAAGCATGGCCGTTACAAGGAAGCAATTGACCAGCTGAATAAATTTATTACCTACAAACCTCAAGCGCCCGAAGGATATAATTTAAGAGGATTGTGTTACGAAGCACAAAAGAGGTACCACTGGGCAAGGTTGGATTACAGAAGAGCTATTTCCCTTGATCCGAAAAATCCCGAGTATAGAAATAATTTGAATAGGATTATTAAAATTTGGTATCCAATCCTTGAAAAAAATATTGAAGGCTACAAACGTAATATTGCCGTCGATCCAAGCGATCCGTTTAATTATCTGAAAATCGGTAAAGCATATAGGGAAATGGAAAAATGGTCTCTCGCGGAGCACTGGTATGACGAATATCTTAAGAGAGACGACAATGCTTCCCCCGATGAGATAATAAGATTTTCAATAATTTTGCAAAAGACACGTCATATCAAAAAGGGAGAAAGAATTTTAAAAAAATGGGTTGAGCGTTATCCCGAAGATTGGCGATTATGGGATAGATACGGATATTTTACTCTTTGGCTTGGGCACTACAAAAATGCAGAGCATGCATTCCGTACGGCGCTTGGATTTAAACCATTTTTCAAAGAAGCTCAGGATGGTTTGGATTTGGCTATTCGTCAAGGTTATGTTACCCAGTACCAACCGGATGAGTTTGATAATCGCCGGAGAAGAAAAGCGCAAGTATATCCGATTGATAAATATTATCGAATTGTCAAAAAAAATCCTTCTAATGATGAAGCAAGATTTAAACTTATTGATTTGTTGTTGAAAAAAAATCGATTTGAGGAAGCCAGGCAGCAGCTTTCAAAATTATCGAAAAAGTATGCCGATACGGATAGGTACAAAAAGTTATATGAAATTCTTAAAAAGCATATGGAGCTTTATTATTCCAAGGATATAAATGATTACTTAGCTCGAATTAAAGAAAATCCGGAAGACAGCAGCGCGACATTTAATTTGGTTAAAAAATATATTTCACTTGAAAAGTATGAAGATGCTGAAGAAATATTAGGGGATTATCTCAATCTCTCCCCTAATGATCTTGAGGCTAACTATCTTCTCGCAAGGCTTTTATCATATAAAGGAGATAAAGAAGGCGCTTACAGAATAATGAAAAAAGTGATTGAAGAAGGGGGAGATAAATTAAAATATAAATTGCTTGCGGGACAGTTGGGTGTTTGGACGCTAAAGGATTTGGACGAAGCTGAAAAAAATCTTGAGGATGTTGTAAATGAAAAACCAAATATTATTGAGCCGCACCTCGCTTTAAGTCTTCTCTATTATTCCGAAGATAATCTTGATTCGATGAATGATGAACTGAAAAAAGCCGCCGCAATTGATTCGACTAATTCCGATTACTCGGATTTGAAATCAATGTATGAACTCTTAAAGCTGAAAAAGAAAGAGGAACATTATGTAGCATTGGTTAATCAAGCCGATTCTCTAATGAAAGAAGGTAAGTATAATGACGCGATTCCAAAGTATGAGGAATATCTTGACAATGTAGGAAAAAATAAAAATGTGCTTCTCTCCTTAGGGAACGCTTACCTTATGAATAACGATTATGACTCTGCGTTAAAAGTTTTTGATGAATTAGAAAAAATTGACCCGAGTTTCGATACAAAGCTGTTAAAGGCTAAAGTATTGTTTTGGTCGGGAGACTCAACAAACGTTGCCGACGAGTTTGAGCAGCTTTTATCTGAAAGACCGGATGATCCGGAGTTGAAAGTATATCTCGGAGATTCCTACTTTCGTGAACATCAATATAAAATGGCGGATTCGCTCTATCGTTCCGTCCCCGATTCGGCTTGGGACAGATATAAAATTGACCAAAGATTATCATGGCTTCCTGCTGAAGATAGGGAACCGAACTTGATTACAGATTTCTGGTATAATCTTACCGGTAACCTTTTTTCATATTTGTATTTAAACCCGCATATATATTATTTTAATGACAATTTGAACTTTACCTACCTTTACGGGGGAATTGGAGCTGAGACAGGTTTACTCAGTTTTCTTTCTGTTGGCGGTTCTTGGCGAACGGGATTGGTTTCCGACGGAAACATAACCAATGGTTTTCGCCGTGCAATGCTTAATTTAAATTTTATACTTTCCGAGCATGTAACGGTTTCGGGAGGTTTTGGAAAACTATTTTCTCCTAACTATTCCCCCTATAATCATGATGTTTATGAGATAAATGCAAAGTATGTTAAAAATGAGAATTTTTCTCTATACGGTTATTTCCTGAGCAGCGAAGCCGTAGTTGTTTTATATTCTCCTTATCTTGTCCCGCTAATTTCTTCCACCGCGCATATGTACAAAGTTGGGGGAAAGTACAATATTCATGATAAGTTTTTAATGAAAGGGGAATATACGGTTCTTGAAGTTATGCCGAATACGGTTTTGGGGTACAACCTCGGGAATCAGATTAATCTTAGGGTTGGTAAAAAATTCATTGAAAATCTTCAGTTGGGCTATGAGTTTGAATTTATTGATTTTCAATTTTCATCGAACTATTACTACTCTCCGCAGGAATATTCCTCGCACTCGGTTTTCGGTGAGTGGAATTTTTATAAAGATGACGAATGGGAAATGAATTTCTTCGGCAAAATCGGTTATATCCCTCAATCAAGTTTTGTTATTTGGGATGCAAGAGTTGAGGCAACTTATAAGCCTTATAAAAATATGACGTTTACAGGTTTTGCCGCATTACGCCAATCTCAAAGATTTAATTTGGGTTACCGTTCCAAAGCATTTGGAATTAATATGTCATGGTCCCCTTTTTCAAAGCCATAATATTTCAATAAGTTAAAAGCTCTAACTATCGATTTACTTTAAGATATACGGATAAATTATTTTATTGAAAAGAGTTAAATTAATTATTATATTTCATTAAAGTGTATAGAAAATGAGTGATTTCTCATTATGTAACATTTTAATAATGATATTTTCTTTTATTTGCTGTAAAAAAGCTACTTTCTTTGGCATTAGAATTGCAACTGTTAGAATATGAAAAATGAAAAACTAAAAATAATATTAGATAATCGAGAACTTGAACCTCCGAAAAGAGATTTTAAGAAGGAAAAGATTCGTACGATGATTATCTCCGGGGTTTTGACTTTAATATTTCTGATAGTAATATTAGTTACTCTCCCTATGACTATTCTTCCTTGGAGCGGACTTTTTGTCTATGCATCGATTGTTTCCCTTGTGCTGTTTCTGTTTCTCTTGTTAGTTCGCTATTTTACGATAATCTGGATGGCGTATTTTTATATGACAAAATACACTGTTGAAAAAAAACCTATTTATACGCCGTTTGTCTCTATTATCGTGCCTGTTTATAATGAGGAAAAAGTTGTACAAAACTCAATAAACTCTCTTCTAAAATTGGATTATCCCAATTATGAAATTATTGTAGTAAATGACGGTTCAAAGGATAATACCGCAAAAGTTGCCGAAGAGATGGTAGGAATGCACAAAGGAAAAAATTCCTACGTAAAAGTTTCGTTGATAAATAAACCCAACGGCGGCAAATCGAAAGCGCTTAATGCAGGAATCCAATACTCCGAGGCTGATTTTGTACTTTGCATGGATGGAGATTCCACACTTTCGCCGCAAACATTAAAAATGGGAATGCGCCATTTTGTTGATCCGGAAGTTGGCGCTGTTGCCGGAAATGTTAAAGTTGAGAATCGTAAGAAACCTTTGCTCGATTTACAAGCGCTTGAATATGTTGAAGGTTTGAATATGGCGCGTAGCGCACAGGGATTCTTAAAGATGGTGAACATTATTCCCGGTCCAATCGGTATTTTTAGAAAAAGAGCATTGCACGATGCCGGGTATTATTCAAGCGATACCTTTGCCGAAGATGCCGACTTAACCCTGAAAATATTAGCGCAAGGCTGGAAAATTGAATATGAGCCGGAAGCTCAAGCCTGGACCGAAGCGCCTTCAAAACTGTTCCAGCTTCTTAAACAGCGTTACCGCTGGACGCGAGGAATACTGCAGGCAATCAGAAAGCATAAGCAATATCTAATTAATCCTACTAAAAATTTTAATAATTCATTGGTTTTATGGTCGATGGTTTTTGAAGCGTTGATTTGGCCTACAATGAATATATTTGCCAATTTATGGTTTATTATTGTTGCGTTGTTATACGGAATGACAAGCTTAATTGTTTTTTGGTGGTTCGGCATCGCTATTCTCGACTTTATGTCCGCTCTTTTCTGTGTCGCGGCGGAAAGGGAAGAAGCGCGCTTAATACCGTATTCGTTGATTTACAGAATATTTTTCGTCCTTATGATAGATATTACAAAAGGAATGGCTACGATTGAAGAGTTTCTCGGACTCAAAATGAGTTGGGGAAAGTTAGAAAGAATCGGAACCCCAAATAAGTAAAAAATTAATAGGAGTATAAAATGGAATTAATTCCAATACTATCTTTAATCATATTAGTCGCAACAATCTCGACGTTTGTTCTTTCTGTCGGTGCGTATGTGCTTTATAAAATTCGGGAGAAGAAAGGGCAAGCTGCCGAAGCTCCGAAGCCGGAAGCAATTCCCGCAGAACTTATTACTCCGCAGGTTGCAGGTCAAACAACGAGGTTAACCGGAACCGATTTAAGACGAACTTACGGAGATACGGAGTTCAGAACGACACTCGGAGAGTCTGCTCCGATGTTTCGTACCGGTAGCGGACGTACAACACGACCTGAAATGAGACCGACAATTGTAGGCTCAACGATGGATGAAGAGACTTTTGAACCTTACAGACAACCCGGGAAAACTACTGTAAACGCAGAAAGGTTTTCATCTACAAGAGGTAGATTCAGCAGATACACAAGCACAGGTTACACTGAAGTTGAGAAAAAAGGAAATGCTAAGGATAACGAGGAACCTCTTAAGTGGCGTTAAAATTCTTTAATAAGAAAAAAAAGAAGGTTAAGGGAAACAGCTTTTCCCAAGACGCTTATGAAAACACCGCTTTATCCGGAATGCGGGTAAATATTTTTGTTATTCTTATTGGAGGAGCGGCGCTTTTTATTGCGGGAGTAATGTTTTATCTTTTGATAATTAAGGGAGTTTTCGGCGAAGTTAAAATTGATGAAATGACTCCTACAAAGAAGAATATTGAGGAAGTATTAAACAAGCGAACAGAAGTTGCAATTCTTTATTCCAAATACACAGAGAATCTTCTCGAAGAAGGAAGCACATGGCTGATAGATAATATCTCGACGTGGGAAAAATTTCTGAAGAGCCATAAAATTCCATACAAAATTCTTAATGACCACGATGTTGAACTTGGAGCTGAAAAACAGTACAAAGTGCTGATTATGCCCGGCTCGAGAGTTTTAAGCGATAAAGAAGTTGCAGAGATAAAGTTGTTTATTAAGAACGGAGGAAGTCTTTTCTCAACAGGGGGTCCCGCAACGTTTTCTCCCGATGGAAAATGGGCGGGTTGGAAATTTTTTAACGAGGTTTTCGGACTAAAATTTACGAAAGAAATTGACCCGGAAGAGGGAACCACACGTATTCATACCGTGCGCGGAAATCTTCCGATTACAACCGGCGTACCTACCGGATATACTCTTGATATTGCAACTTGGGACAGACCAATTTACGCAGAAGTTTTGGAACCCCGCACTATTCAAGCCAGCTACTGGTATGATTTTAGAAGAGAACACGGACTTGTAATTGAAAACATTCAGAAGAGCGCGGGAAGCGCATTCGGCAAATACGGCAAAGGACGATTCGTTTGGTACGGATTTGAATTAAATTCCGTTATCGGCAACCAGCAGGATTATATTTATTTCGATAGATTTTTTTCGAGTTCACTCGATTGGCTGCTTCATTTACCGACTGCGGAAATTGTGGATTGGCCCCCGCCTTATAAAGCGGCTGCCGTAATGGTGCCTATAGTTTCAAATGAACCTCAAAACTTGAAGAATTTCACCGGAATTTTCGGAACAAGCGATGCTTCAACAATCTTTACGGATGCTGAAAAGTTACCTGAGAACCGTAATTATTTACTGAAATATGCCGCCGGGCTGAATATCGGATTAGTTCTTGATATTGGCTACGTTGAATCTTTTGAAGATACAACTAATGCTTTATATTCAATTTCGGAACAGAATGATATTTTGAAAAATGCTAAAATGGAAGCCGATTCACTACTTGGTATTCAGGTAAAAAAATTAATGCCGAAATATGGATATTTTGATAAAAACACATTATCCGCAATGTCAAAAAACGGATATAATTTAATTTTTACAGATTCTTTAACAGACAGAATTATTCCGAAAACGGAAATTTTTGACGGGAATAAAATATTTATTGTTGGAAATACGGCAAGAGATGATTACCGAGTAATAAGAAATTTCGGACTGAAAGATTTACATTTTCAAGAATATACTTATGAAGAAGATGTTGATAGAGTTGAATTTACCGGGGGACTTTATGTTTTTAAAATTCATACTGACGGACAGCTGAAATCTGAAAACATTCCCGTTATCAGGCATATTATTAATTATATTCAGAAAAAAAACATTTGGTTTACTACTCTTGATGAATTACAGAATTGGTGGTTCAAGCGAGGAAGCGTTGAAATTAACTATACGGTACGCGGAAAGAGAAGAATCTCTATTGAAGTATCTAATCCGTCCGATGAAGCGATAAAAGATTTCATGGTGAAAATATATCTGAATAAATCTATAACGGATTTAAAAGTTTCTTCGGATATTATTAATACAAAACTCCCCTCATCCACTTTTGACGAATCCACACAAAGTATTTATCTTACTTTCGATTTGTTGGATGCTCACGATAGTCGGTCAATTTTATTGGATTTTAAGAATAAAGAATGAAAAGAATAAAACATAATATTATTTCGTTATTACTGCTAAGCGCTTTTACGTTTAGTCTTTTTTATTTGGAGGGATGCGTTGAAGCAAGTTCCAATCCACCGGTTTCGGCGGATAAACCGTCGGTAAAAGTGTATTATCCTGCTACAGGCGATACAGTATTTATCGGTAGAAATTATGTAAATTACACGGCTGACGACGCTTTGGGCGGTCCCGGCTTAGATCATCTTGAGTTGTTTATTAATTCCGTTTCTACGGAGCATGTTTTTCTACCGGACGATACGCTCTATTTTGATATTGCTCCCGAAGCTGCCGGAAGTCTAATTCAGTTCTATATTATTGCTTACAGTAAAAGCGGAGCATTTAAGAAGAGCGATATTCAAAAGAATATTTACGTTTCAAATGCTCCTAATACGCCGACAAATTTAACATTATCCACCTTCGGAAATAATTCCGTTTTACTTTTATGGCAGGACAATGCTACTAATGAAAATAATTATGAGCTGTGGCGAAGTGTAGGCAACAACACAAGTTACGGCTCAACACCTTATAGAGTTCTTGCTAAAGATCAAACCAGTTACTCCGACTTCGGATTAAATGAATTTGTAACTTATTATTACAAAGTACGGGCAACGAATAGTTCCGGAGCATCACATTTTAGTAACGAAGTTAACACAAACGGACCAACAGGAAGAGATGCTCCCACAAACTTACACGCCGAAGCATTGGGAGCAAGCGTTGTCCATTTAACTTGGAACGACAATTCAACGCGCGAAAACGGTTATCTTGTTGAAAGGAAGAATCTTTCCTCCGGAACCGAATATGAACAAATAACGGTTCAGCCTCCGAACACAATTGAATATATTGATGAAGGGTTGGAGAAAAACACTACTTATCAATATCGGGTAGCTGCAATTTTACCTTCTTCTTTTGCTTATTCAAATGAAACAACCGTTACAACCGGTTCGCGGGATATTACTCCGCCGTCCAATTTAGTGGCGACTTTTGATATGAGTGCAAGGAAAGTTTACCTTCACTGGAGTGATAATTCCACTTTGGAATACGGCAGCGAAGTAGAACGGAAAATTTTTGGTTCGGAGGAACCGTTTGCTAAAATAGGCGATACTCAACCCGACGTTACTACTTATTGGGATTCGTCATATTCAGCAGGTAGAACTTACGCTTACAGAGTAAGATATAAAACCGGAGATGGGAATTACACAACATATTCTAACGTTGATACGGCTTATATTCCCATTCTTCCCCCGAAGCCTCCTAAAGCGTTAACAATTTCAACAATTAATCCCGGAACGGCATTTTTGCTGAGTTGGACGGACGATTCCTGGGATGAAGATGGTTTTGAAATTTGGAAGAAAAGCGGAGAAGGCGGAACTTACTTCCTTCTGAAAACTTTGTCGGCAAATACCGAGAGTTATACCGTTGTCGGCTTAAGCAGTGATTCTTCCTACTTCTTTAAAGTTCGCTCGTTCAAGAATAATCTGTTCTCGGAATTCAGCAACGAAGTTGTAACTCCGCTTGTCGCCCCGACAAATTTTAACGGTGTCGCCGATAACACGCCACGAGTGATATTAAACTGGGTGGATAATTCCGGAAATGAAGATTATTTCCAAATTCAGAGACGATATGCCGGAGGAGGAACTTTTGAGAATGTAGGCGTAGCTCCGCCGAATACAAATCAGTTTGTTGATAATGATGTTTTTAGAGGAACGGCTTATAATTACAGAATGCGCGCGGTGAACAACATCAGCGCCTCGGAATGGACGGATGTAATAACAGTTACGGTGCCGAGTAAAAAGTGACCGATAGAAATGAAATATTGAAAAATTATGTAAACGAGTTTTCCATCCCGACAGCTTTGCTGGACGAATCCGGGAAACTTGTTTTTTTCAATAATCGGCTTTCGCAATTCTTAAAAGAATCTTTTCATAAGGGAGATAATTTTATTTCCCTATTAAAAAAAAAAGCTCTGAATTAACCGTTCTTTGGAATTCCGTTTTATCCTCGAGAGAACCTAAAGACGAGAACTGTTCCATTGTCGCCAATACCGGCGAAACGTCGCCTTATGATTGCAAGATTATTCCTTTGGTTTCCGGAGATTCGACATATTTTCTGATACAGTTTTCGGTTGACGAGTTGAGTTATTTGTCGAATGCGAAATATAGAATTGTTTCAGATAACCTGCGGAAAATTGTAGCGAATGAAGAAATCCTTAAAGTTCTTACAGCGATTGAAAATGAATATCCTCTTTCGATAATAGAAAAAAGCAGATTGAAAAATTCCTTGAGCGGCAAACAAATCTCGCTCTGGATAACAAACTCTTCAGGAAAAATTACATTTGTCAATGAAAATCTTAAAGAGTTTTTAGCGATGAGTTCGCCCGAAGGATTTTCAGAACAGGAAGCGTTTTTGTCTTCTGTTTCCGAAATCGTTCTACCTCTGACCGAGCAGGTTATTCGCTACAGCGGAATTTTAGTTCGGGATGAAATTGACTTGCGAGCCTCCGAAATTCTTTCAGGATATGATGTTATTAAAATCCCAATTCTCGATTCTAAAGAAAACGTTGTTGCCACGGTTGGAATTATTCAGCCGTCAAAGGTCTTATCTCTTTCCGATAGAGAAGAGGATTTGATTTATTCAACTATTGAAAAGTTAAATCTTCCTTTTTTAATATTTGATTTTTCAGGTAGAATAAAAAAAATAAGCTCCGGTTTTGCAGAGACTTTCGGAATCATTCAGTCCGACATCCCGGGCAAAACACTTTCCGATTTTTTCGGGAAAAAATTAGGTGAGGAAATAGATGCGTTTTTGTATTCGGAAGATAATAACGATGAAGTAGAGTTGAACATCAAAGATTTTTATTCGGATTCAAATTATAAAAACTTAAATTTGTACATAAAAAAAATATTTAATAGAAAAAAAGTTTTATCCGGCGGATTTATTACGTTGGTAAAAATGAATGAAGAAAATATTGGAAAAGTCATGGAAGAAAAAATTTACGACATTATACTGCGGACAAGCCCACAACCTATTTTTATTTATGATTCCGAGAATCTAATATTTTTGGCTGTAAATGATGCGGCATTGGCGCTTTACGGATATGACAGAAAAAGTTTTCTAACATTGGATCTAACGGACCTCTACTCGCCGGAAAACATTCAAACTTTGCTTGAAGCAAACGAGGAAGATAACCATTCGGGATGGGGCAATCCCGTAAAGAATAAAAGGAAAGACGGAACAGTGCTTATTGTTCGAATGAGTAAAGTTAAGATTAATTACAACGGGAAAGATGCTGTTTTAACTTATCTTGACGATTCATCGAAAACACTCGAATTGGAGAAGGAAATTAAAGAATTTAGAGCTTTCTCAAAACTTGCTTCCGATGCTTTTGTTGAAACGGATGCGGAAGGATTTATCTTGAGGGTAAATCCCGCATTTACGCAATTGTTCTCGTTTTCCGATAAGGAAATCTCCGGAGATTTCTTTGTTTCACTTATTACCGATCAAGACCGCGGTAAGATTAACAAATCGATATTCATCAATAAGCAAAAAGAAGAAGTTACTTTTCCGGTCTCTTTCAAAAGTAAAAACGGAAAAACAATTAATGCAAATGCTCATTTTCTTCCGATTTTAGATTTTTTTAATGAGGTAATTTCTTATTCGATTTTTATTAAGCCTGATGTTTCCAAGTCAGTTCCCTCCGAATCAATCGGAACAGTTACACCGGAAAGTTCCTCTTCTACAAATGTTTCGGGAATTGACGCTTCTTTTCTCGGACATCTTTTCCACGAGCTTTTAACGCCGATTAATGTAATAATCGGATTTTCACAAGAATTAGCCGAGAGCATTGAAAAACCAACTCCCGAGCAATTGGAGTCGGCTGAAATTATTAAGGAAAATCAGAAAGCGCTTAAAAATTTAATGGATGCAGCTTCCGAGTATGTTGCACTTGAAGAAGATAACGTCGAAATTTCTCCCGTAACTTTCAGCATTGTAGATATTTTAGATGAAGTTGAAGAAAGGGTTAAGAAAGTAGCTCAATCGTATGGAGTTACGTTAAAGTATGGTAAAATTTCATCTTCAATTACACTGATTAATGATAAAGAACGCGTTATTTCTCTTGTAGCAATGTTCTGGGAATTTGCAGTAAGAGGCAGTAAAGAAGGGCAGGTTTATCTCAGCGCAATGCAGGATGAGGGAAAAGTTTTAATTATTATCAGAGACGATAGAAAAACAATTTCACAAGGTTTAATTGTTGCAATGAACGAGTTTCTTACCGAAGATGAAAATATAATTCGTAGAAATTACGGCATTTCACGTTTTGCTGTTCGCCTCTTTAGAAAACTTTCTCATCTGCTGCAGGTTTCTTTTACCGAGGTGAAAAAGGGGAATGAGATTGTCGGTTTTGCCGCTCAGCTTCCTGTTGCAATCGATTTAGGTAAATCTCCTGTAATTGAGAATAAGAAAAAAGAACGTGAAGAGCCTCCGGTTGTTGAGAAAGCTATCGAGATTGAACGTCCCAAGCCGAAGCCGGAACCTGACGTTAAAGAGAAGCCGAAAGCAGTTGCTGAACCGATTACGAATAAAGTACCGGAAGTTAAAAAAGAAACTGCGGCAAATAAGACAATAGTTTTAAGTGAACTTTCCTGTCTGCTTCTCGAAGATCAAATAGATTCGCAAATATTATTTAAGCAGCAGATGAAAGAGCTTAAAAATATTGAAGTTGTTCCGAAATTTGAAGATGCGCTTCCTTTGCTGAAAAGCAAAAAGTTTGATTTTATAGTTATGGATATTAATCTGCAAGGCGAGTACAACGGACTTGACGCTCTGCACGAAATCAGAAATATTCCTTCCTACAGTAACGTTCCGATAATTGCGGCAACTGCATATGTGATGCCGGGCGATCACGATAATTATATTCGCGCCGGTTTCGACGATTTTATTTCCAAGCCGATTATGCGTGAAAAGATGCTCGAAAGTTTAAAGCGTATTTTGTAAAAAGCGGTATTAGAAAGGTTAA